>NZ_JBTKTG010000001.1:0-168912 GCF_054456995.1 Mycoplasma tracheobuteonis
AAAAAATCACCTTTCTATTTACGAAGGTGATTACACAACATTCGGTCTATTACCCGTCCTAGTGGCGAATTTTTTTGTTCTAGAAACCATTAAGAGGATTGCAATCAATATTTAACTTGATTTAATCAAGTTTACACAAAGTTATTAATGTTACGTGTGTGATTGTAATGGATGTTGCGCTAACTTAATATAAGTTCAAATGCAACCATCACTACGTCATAGCTATAAAAGTAAAATAAAACGTCCTAAGACTAGGACGTGAGATGATACTTATAATTAGAATTTATAACCTGTAAAGATATCTTCTAGATCATCTTCATCGAGTTCTTCGACTTCAGTATCATCATAAAAGTTGGTACAATTTTTGAAACTATTATCTGAATCTAAATAGTAAGCTGCGCCATCATTACGTAATTCATAATCAATTTTATTTTTAACTAAAAATGATTCTAATACAGCTTTTAGTGTTCCTGTTCCATTTCCTGTAATGAAAAGAACAGAATCAATTTTATTTCTTTTTAGATCATAGATGTGTTTAACAACTTCAATCATTGCTTCTTCTGAATTTAAACCATGTAAGTCTACATTTCTCATTTTTTAATTATAACTCCTGCATTTTTTAAAGCTCTTAAGCCTACTAATGTATACTCATTAGCATCGTGTTCTTCATCATCGTAAGTAGCAATTGCATTTTCGTATGCAATAACTTTTTTGTCTGAATGAATTTTATTTAAATATGTTTTTAAAGTCACACCTAGTTGTAACACGCAAATATCTGTGCAACAACCTACAATATAAAATTCATCATATAGATCTCAAATTTTTGCCGGTATATCCCAAAAAGCATTAGTTGTATTTTTATATACAACTTCTTGCACATAAGGCTTTAGCTCTGAAACGATTTCTGATTCAGGATCATTAGCTAAACAATGTATTGGATATAATTTCATTTCTAAATCATTAATAGAATGATGATCACAAACAAATAAATTATTATCAAACTCTTGTACAATAGATTGTATTGTTGGGATAATCTTAGCAATATTGGGACTTGCTAAAGCTCCTTTATAAGCAAAACCATTTAACATATCAACAACTATAAGTAGTTTTTTATCCATTACTTTCCTTTTGACAGTTTGGACAAAAACTAGTGCCACGACCATTTTGCTTATAATCTAATTTTACTTTTTTTATTTTAAATTCCTTACATGTGGAACAAAATTGATTTTCTTTTCCATAAACTTGCAACTTATTTTGATATGTCCCTTTTTTAGAATTAACAGAAACATATGTATGGACTGAAGAGCCACCACTCGCTATTGAATCTTGCATAATTTCTCCAGCTGCTAAAAGTAATTGCTTAAGTCTTTCCTTACTTACTTTATTGCATTTTAGCATAGGGTACATTTTAACTCTATGTAAGGCTTCATCAGCATAAATATTTCCTACACCTAAAACTAATGATTGATCTAATAAAACAGATTTAATACTGATATTTTTCTTTTGCAATTTATTTCATAAAGAATCTACATCAACATCTTGGGGTAGTTGTGCTAGATTTTTAATTTCATAAATGCTTCTAGTATCACTTGCAGGGATAATTTCGAATGATCCAAACATACGATAATCGTTATATATCATTACTTTATTATTTTCTAGATAAAAGTAAATATAATTATGAGCATCTTGCATCATTACACTTTGTTCGCTTGTACCTATAACAAAGTATTTTCCAGACATTCTTAGGTGTGATATTAATCTAGAACCATCATCAAAAGTAAATATAATAAACTTTCCATAGTTATCTACACTTTTGATAGTTTTATTTACCAAAAAGGAGCTAAACTCTTCTTTGGTTGCGTTTTTGATTAATTTATCTTTTAGCACTGTAACAGAGATAATCTTGTGCCCTTGTGTTAATGAATTTAGTGTGTTGGTAACAACTGTAACTTCTGGATATTCAGGCATTAATTTCCTCCTCTGTCGGCAGCTGATTTTAGTAAGTAAACAACATTGCTTAATGCTGTTTGAGTTTGACGTTTATATCCTAGCAATTCTAGTGCAATTTTAGCTAATTCATCGTAGTTAATTTCGCTATTAAATTCTTTTGCTTTAGTTATGAAATCAACTCATTCATCAGGATGAACTCAAGTGATTTCTCTCTTAAATTCATCATTGTAAGCTGTTTTGAAAGCGATTTTTCTTGTGTTAGGAATTGTGTTGTAGACAAAATCATTATCACCTATAAATTTAAATCTACGTTGGTCAACTACGTCTTTATAACTTAATCCAAGTTTATCAATAATTGTTGTGAGTTCTTTTAGATATGCTACATCAATATTGTTGTGGATATATCAAACTCTATCTTTTGCTATCGGGATATTTTTAAGTTCTGCTCAATTAATTAAAGGCTTGAAAGAATTTCTAAAGTCTGACTTAGAAACTTGTTCGACTAATTCAGGAGCAGGAGTAACTTCTTTATTTTCTCTAAATGTTATATCACCATCTTGATTAATGTGTTTTTTAATGAAGTTAACTAATTGTTCTAGTTCCATATCTTTATTTTTGAATCAATCCGTAGATCACATACGATAAATAATTCAACCACGAGATTGAAGCACATTGCTTCTTAAATAATCGCGATCTTTTGCTACACGTGAAGAAGCGAATGTTGTTCCGTCGCATTCAAGACCTAAAACATATTTATCTAGTTCAGGGTTATAAATAGCTAAATCAAGTTTGAAATCACTAGCTCCAACATTAGAATGAACTTCGTAACCTAATTCTTTAAGTGATTGTGCAACATCTAATTTGAATGCTTCAGCAACATCGTTATTTGTTGCAGAAGTATCAACACCAACTTCAGCGTTCTTTAGAATTTCTTTTAGAAATTCAAGACCTCTAGCAGATGATTTGCTTAAATCGATATCTGTATATTTAAGTGAAGAAATAACATACATAGCTTCTTTAGATCTAGAAGCAGCTACATTTAGACGTTTGTATCCACCATCTTTATTAATAGCTCCGAAGTTATGTGAAATTTTACCTTTAGCATCAGGACCAAATCCGATTACAAGCAGAATAATATCTCTTTCATCCCCTTGCACGTTTTCGATATTCTTAATAAAGAATTTAGTGTTAGATTTTGGACTTAAAAATGCTTTATATTTATCATTGCCTTTTGCTTTTAAGAATTTATTTAATTCTTTTTCTAGATAGTTTGCCATCGTGATATTTAGTGTAATAACACCAATGGTCTTAGTATCTTCAAATTTATCAATAATTTGTGTTAATTGTTTAATTGTTGTATCAGCGTCTGCTTGATTTTGTTTATTTTCATAAACCCCATTTGTATAAATGAAGTTTAAACCAGTAAATGTATTATTTATAGATGCATTAGGGAATGAAACTAAAGTATTTTCATAAACATTTGAGTTTGAAGAATAAATAAGTGATTCATATTTAGAACGATAGTGTCATCTTAAAGCAATTGATTTTAAGAATGAAGCACCAGCAGAAAGAATAGATTCATATGCATCTAATTCATAGATATTATCGTCATCTTCGATTTCATCGAAATCACCTTTTTGTTCAAAGAAACTTGTAGGTGGTAGTTGTTCAATATCACCACAAATAATGTATTGATTTGCTCTAAAAATAGATGTTAAAGCATTTTCTGTTTTAATTTGACTAGCTTCGTCGATAATTAGCACATCAAATGTAGCATCTGAATCTTTTAGATAGGTAGAAACAGATAAAGGAGACATCATTAAACAACGTTTCATTTGTAAAATTGCATCACTTGCTTCTGACATAACATTTTTAACTGATTTAAAGCGTCTAGATTTTGATGCTTCAGCTTTAAGAATTAGATAGCTACGTTCAGTTCCAAGGAAGTTAGGAACTTGCTTACTGCAGGCTTCTAAAGCATTGGCATAAGCATTTTTGTTTAAAATAGCAATATCATTTTTATATCTTTCATGTAGGTCTTTTAATTTTACAAAGTCGCTTGCTAAGTTATTTTGTATTAATATGTTTTTGATCATTCAGCTTGAGTAAGCTCATTTAAATGTGTTAACAAATAATGTTTCATAGTTATTTGAGTGTAAGAAACTTAAATAGTTTTCTAATCCAAATTCAAATAATTTAAGCTCAAGATTATTTTTGTTAACTATGATATAACCATTATTTTGTTCGTAAATAAGATTTTCGACAAAATCCATTATAGCATAGTAGTTTTGAGCATCTAGTTCAACATTAAAGTCATTAAATAATTCATTATATGTTGTACTAATTTCGCTAATTAATTCTTGCAATTGAGCAAATGGGAAGTGAGCTACTGGAGCAACTTCTTTTGTGTAATTTACAGCAAAACTAAATTCAGAATCATTAAAGTGTTCTGATAACATTTCAAAATTATTAATAAGCACATTAAGCAATGTAATGTCCTTGATATCGAATTGGAATGTTAAGCTTGGAAGCATGCTTTCAATTTTTTCAAAAACCTTTTGAGCCTTTAAGCTAGCTTTATAAAGTTTTTTAGCTGCACCATAAGAATCAACTTTACGTAAGAAACCATAATTATGTAGTTGTAATTCGTTTTTGTTTTCTTTGTATTTTCTTGAAAATGCTCTAAAGAATGGATTAGAATTGTTGCTTAATCATGACTTTAAAAAATCAATATTTTGTATATTCATTTCTTTAGTAGGTTGATCAAAATCAAGTAATTTGCAGATTTGCTTATATTGTTTAGAGATTTCTTTTAAGTTTTTTAATTCATTTGTGAATGTAAAGTTATTTTTCTTATTTCAGTTAGTCTTTGTAAGGATAAAAGTAATATTTTTAACCTTTTCAATTTCATTAAATAATTCATTATTCTTAATAAAAATATAATCAGAATTTCCAAGTAAATAATTTAATTGAGACAAGTTATTTTTTAATGTGTTTAAGCAATTTATGACCTTGTTAAAGTCAATTTCTCTAGCACGTGTAATGTTTGACCATTTAGTGTAATTAATTTTGTTAAATGAAGCTAAAATAACTTGATAATTTTTAAGTAAATCATAAATATCTCTTAATTCATCTTCACTGTAGTTTCTCATAAAACTAAATGATTCATTAATTGGTAAATGATCTTTGATTTCTAAATAATTATTAAATAAGGTGAATAGTGGAACTTTATTTTTGTTAGTATCCACAAGAATATTTTCGTAGTTATTAATCAAATTAACATATTGAGAAATGTTCCGAGCCATTTCGTCTCTAAATTCATTATTTAATTTAGGATATGATTTAGTTTCTTCATAGTCTGCAAGCACCTTTTTAGCAAAAGATTTATTGTTGTCATCACTGTGAAGTCTTAAAACGAACTTTTCGAATCCCTTTTGAGATAATGTGTTATAAACTACATCAACAGCTGCTGTTTTTTCAGCAACGAATAGCACTCTTTTACCACGTGACATTAATTCTGTAATAATGTTTGTAATTGTTTGCGATTTACCTGTTCCAGGAGGACCTTGAAGAACAAAACTGTGGCCTTGAATAGCTGCTTGAATTGCTTTTTCTTGAGAACCATCTGATTCTAAACAATGGTAGTAATTTAAATAATCGATTTTTTCATCAATATCTTTATCAGAGATTAAATCAAAGTTAAAATCAATCATTTGTCCTGTTAATTGTTTATAAAATGGCGAAGCTTCTAATTTATCTCTATTTTGAATTAAGTCATTATAAATGCTAATTTTTGAATAAGTGAATACTCCAAAGTAGACTTCATCTAAAACTTTTATTTGTTCATGAGTTTTATTAAGGACCTCAAGAATTTCGCTTTCAAGTTGGCTCATTCCTATCATTACTTCTTCGATATTTGTTTTTGGTTCAAGATATTTTTCTAATATAGGCAAGATATCTACGCCATAGTCATTTTTAACCTTAAAAGCCATTGTATAGTTAGGCTCAATACTTGAAAATGAAGTATCAATGTAATAGTCATCTTTTTCTTTAGATAATTCAGAACTCATAGTAAAAATAGGTGAAAGAAGTTCATTATTATCACGATCTTTTCAATTTAGAAGGCCTAAAGCAAGATTTAAAATATTTATCCCTGTTTCTTCGATTGATAAACGATTTATTTTGATGAATTTATCTGCTTTAGTTGTAACTTCACCATCAGTTTCGTTAGTTAGCATCGCATTACGTTTTGCTTTAATTTTATCTTCATTATTTGTGAGTAAATAGCTTCCATCATTAACTTCATAAATCGAGCTAATTGAAATATATTTATCTGTTTTTAACTTAACAAGATTATTTGCTAGAGAGGTATCAAGCAATTTATTTAAAATATTTTCAAACATAATTCTCCTTTATTTTTTGTTTGATTAATTACTAGTAATTAAAGTTTATCAAAGTTTAAATTTTTCATTCAATTTTTAATAAAAATGGAAATAAATTTTTCACAATTTTAGAAATAAGATTTTTAGGTATTTAAAATGGTTGATTTTAATAGTCAAACTTGAATTTGGGATAAAATTAGAGTATGAAAAAGTTTAATAATTTATTATTAATTGCTCCTTTAATAAGTGCTGTATCCTCACTTCCAATGGTTGCTACTGCTTGCTTTAATGCATCCGAAAAAGATGAAAAAAGCAATGAGCTAGAGTTAAAAGTAACACAACTGCAAAATGAAAAAAGCCGTATGGAAGCTCAGTTTAATGAGAAAATAACTATTATTCAAAATTTAGAGCAAAAATATAAAAATGATATATCCCAAAAAGAAATAGAACTTAGTAATTTAAAAGAAGAGATTTCTTCAGCTAAAAACCAAATAGAAAACATTAAAAATAAATACAATAGTACTATTGATGATCTTAATAATAGCATTACTGATTTAAGAAAAGAAATAGAAGAACTTAAAAAACAAAAACAAGCTTATGAAGATGATGTTAGAAAAAATGAAAATCAAGCAACTGCTCTTCAAGGCGAAGTAGAAAAATCTAAAAACACTATAGCACAGCTACAAAAAGAAATAGACAGTAAGAATCTTAAAGCGATTGAGCTACAAAATAATTTAGATCAAGCTAGTGAAAAATATTCTCAAGTCTTAAAATTGGCTAAAGAAAAAGAAACTCAATATCAATTACTTGAAAACGAAATTTCAAGTAATAAATTGGAAATTGATAGATTGGATAAAGAAAAATCTTCGCTTATCAGTCTACATAATAAAGAAATTGCAGATAAAGAAAATAAAATCTCAAGCTTAATTTCTGAGCTAAATCAAGTTAAGAAAGAATTAGATTCCTTAGTTTCGGATGCTGAAATATTGCTTAACATCTATAAACAAACTCCTGCTTTATTGTCTAAATATCAAAAACAATATAATCAGTTGAAATCTAAATTCACAGAAGTAAAAACAAATAGGGACAACAAAGAACTTAGAACAGAATTGTTTAATGTTTATTCAGATGCTCTTAAAAACGCATATGCATTTTACACATTAAACATTTCTCAACTTAATCTATTAAGCAAGGAAATAGGCAATAGCCTAGTATTAAATAATAATAAGGTTGATAATCCATCACTTTCCGATTTAAAAGAATTAATTTTAATTTCTGAATCTAATCGAAGTTCAGTTATTAGTTCTTTTAATAACATGATACAAAATCAAGTAACTAACTTTAATCAATTAGATAATTCTTCAAGTGATAATGTAACTTTTACACCTATAAGCAAGGATAAAAACGAAGATTTTATATATAAAGCTAACCAAGTTATTTCTGATATTAAAGCGCAAGCTTGAAGCAGTATTCAAAATAAAATGAATGAAGTTAGCGCTTTATTAATTAAGGGTTTAAATTCTGAAGTGGTAAACCAATATAATGAAGTCAAAAATAAATTCCTTAATACAAAATACAATGATGTGAAATTTAGTAACTTATTTACTATTTACCAAGAGCTTTTAGTAGCTAAAGAAAACATCATAGAAGAGTCAACTAAAGCAAATGCAAAACTAATGCAAACTATTAGTGAAATTAAAAGCCAAATACAACAATTAAACAGTAGAATTTCTCAGTATGGTAATCAATATAGAAACTTACAGCACTATAATGCAGTGGCAAAAGATTTAAAAGATATTAATAATAATTTAGATTCATATAATTCATTATTTGATTTAGCAAGCAAAACTCCTAACGACGTCAATAATTTAGAACAAGAATTTAATTCTTATGAAATTGAATTTAATAAATTGAAAAATGATATACAGGCTCTATTTAAAGAGCTAAATGTTTGAAATACTAAATTACATACTTTATTAAATAAAGCTGAATTTTATAAAAATTCCGAAGAATTTAAAGCAATAATAAACTTAAATGATGAAACTTTTAATAGTATCAATAATACAGATTTTGATATCGAAAGTACTACAGCTCTTGCTCAAAAGTTATCTAAAGCAACAGAAAATTTTGAAAAAGAATCTAGATTATATAATGAGTTTATTAAAGAATTAAATGACCCAAGATCGTTTAAAGAAATGGATGAATTTTATAATAAATATGCAAGCAGTGTGCAAAAAATCATTGCTAATACTAAAGCTGAAAGAAAGCCTGGATTAAATAATAAAGCAATTTATGATTCAATTTTTAAGCGTTCATTTAATTTACAATTCTGACAAATGAATCAATCAAACCCAAATTCATATTCAATAGTTAGTGGTACAGGATGATTACTTGATTATGTAGATCTTGGAAATAACAAATATTGCTTGTACTTAGGTACAAATATGCACGTGGCTAATAGCAATGTTAACCCTGATGAATATGAAGAAAACAAACAAACTAGCAAAATAAGATCAGGTGAATTAACAGAAAGATTTACGATTGGATTCGATCCTAAGTGAGAAGATCATAGAAATCAATATTATATGTTTGAATTTAGCAGAAATAATTATGATGATAAAAAGTATATGCCTAAGAACTTTTTTGTAGCTAAAGATCATATGGATCGAAGTGTCCTTAATTCAAGTGTAGCAGCTGATTTTGCTGTTTTAGAGTGATATGTTGACTTAAATGATTTTTCTACAAGGGGCATTGATAAATTCCCTTATGTTCAAAGATATGCTTTTGAAAATTATGTTGAAAGCAGAGATAGTCGTATATATGAAAATTTAATAGCTAGAAGAGTTATTCAAAATAGTTTTGTTAATCATATAAGAGAAGCTATCGCTGAATTAGATGCATCTAAAAATAAGGTAGAAACAACTCAAATTGCTAACTTTAGTAATTCGCTTCCTTATATCAATGTAGATTATATGTCTGCTAATGCAATTGCTGAAGAGTTTAATAAAATGTATCCAAATAGTAAAATTCATGATTATTTACAACCTATTAATTATGCTTCATCAATTTATTTAGATGAAATGATTAAGAATAATTTAGGAACTAATTTAATTGATTTAAAACCAAATAGCCTATTAATTGGTGGATATCCTGCTGAAAACCACTTAATTACCGAAATTAATGGGGACTGAAATAAGATTAATACAAATACTGATAATATTAATGCCTTTAGTGATGCGTATAACAATATAGAGATGGATATTCGTGATGGTAGAGTAGGTCAAACAGAGTATGATAATACCACTTATAATCAATATATGTTACAGTACTCTGTACCAGCAACAAATGCCTTATTAGGTGGTTCTTCAGGCTCTATAGCTCTTAACCAAGATGGCTTGCCTGTAGGAATAAAATGAGGAATCAGACGTGATGCTAATGTAGTATATAATGATGCAAATAGAAGGGTTAATCAATACTCGGATGTTGTTGTTTCATTTGTTAATACATTTGATAAAAAATCTAAATACTATGGTAGTCAAACATTATATGCATACAATTTAATAGATGGTAGTGATAAAAACAAATATCCTAAACAAACTAATTCATATCGTGAAAGATTAATCAAAGTATATGGAAATAATGTAAAAACTGCTTTATTTAAGTAGAACAAAAACTAAAAGTTGGCACATAGCTGTCGACTTTTTTGATCAAAAAAGCCAACACTATGGTTGACTAAATTCAGATTTATTTAAATTCTATGTACATACCAGCAAATTGTTTAAGTGCTTTAGTAACGTTTTGCATGCTTTCCATTTCTTCTTTAGTTAGTGGAATATATTTTTCTAATTCAGCATCAGGAACTTGCTCAAATAAAGCTAGTGCATTATTTAATTGTCCTAAGACGCCTTCGATATTTAATGGCATATTGTTATTTTCGCCAGCTTGTGGTTGAATTAGTTTTAATCAAGCTTTAAAATTGGCGATGATGTTTTTTGCATATTGTTTAAATGTTAAGCTTTTGTTTAATGTTATTTTAGCCTTTAAATTAATTGTTAGTTTTTCCTTAGGCAGATTTTCTCTATCGATTAATCCTTTGTTTATTTTTTCTACAATTTGATTATTTTTTTCCTCAAATTTGGTTTCAAGCTCTGATAATGAATTTAAATTTGTTTCATTTAGTATGTCGTTTAAATCAAAATCTACTGTAGCAAAGTTTGTTAATTTAGTAATAGGATTAGTTTCGTCAGTGCTTATTGGGGTTAAATATGAAGTCGCTAGTTCTGGTAAATAAGTAATGATATTTTTAGGTGTTGTAGGTTGGTTTGATTCATTAGGAATCATAAAGTTATTTATTTGTAATCTAAGGAATGCAGCTGGTATTTCAAATACTGAGTTTCATAGATTTATTGTTGCATTTTTTATTTCTTGGCTTGAATTTTTAAGTTTTTTTAAAAAAGCTGCAGATTGTATAGCACGCTTGTAATTAATGTTTGCATCACTATGTATGTTGATTTGATCGCCGAATATTAAGTAAGATTCTGTTTGTACAGATAAGTTAAATGATTTTTTCACTTCATTACTTTTCATGAAGCTGTCTACATTATAAATAAGGTTTGTAAGTTTATCATCATATTTTTGTTCTAGCACACTATCTTCATTTTGATATTCTGGGTTATTAACACTTCCCTTTTCCTTATTAGGATTTTTATTATCATCGGTATCATTTTTGCTTTGTTGACATTGTACTGCGACAAGAGGCATTGCTCCTATAGTAGCAATTGTAAAAGGTAAAAGTATTTTTCTAAGTTTTTTCATTAATTTCTCCTTCTTATAGGTTTAAATCATGTTGTTTATTATTGTTAAGGCAAATTCATATTTAATATTCTAGTTTAAGATTATCGTTGGTTATTGTTATCGTTTTAACACTTGTTCCCTTTAAACATCCAGGGCAACAACAACCACTAAAATTAGGTTTATGCTTAATAGCGTTTTTTGTTGTTGCTTTAATTGTTGAAATTGATATTGTACCTACTATTATTGGTACAGTCACGACTAAAGCTAGAATAAGGAATTTATTTCTTAATTTCATGATTCACCTCCAAAAATATTCCTAATAAAATTATATAAAAATTTATGCAGTGATATTTGTGTGAAAACTGATATTTTATATTAAGCGTCTCCTTTGGAAAAATAGTTCTAATCAGATAAAAATGCTCTTTTTCCTTGCTTTATATGGCTAAAATAAAATTTAAGATTTTTAGCTATATTTATTGCTAAAAAGACCTTTTAATATATAATTGTTTTGATAAATACATTTAGTATTTTATTTAATATTTCAAACAGATAATAATTAATTTTAATGAATGAATTTCATTAACTTAATTTCATAATTTTTAAGGAGTTCTCATGAAACAAAAACAACCTACAGAGATTTTTGCTTTAGGTGGTGTTGAAGAAATAGGAAAATCAACACTTGTTGTAGATCATCACAATCACATTTTTATCATAGATTCAGGAATTAAATTTGCTGATACATTTAATACAGGAGTTAAAGGAATTATTCCTGATTATTCATACTTAAATAGACCTGAAAAGAAAATTGAAGGACTATTTATTACTCACGGACACGAAGATCACATTGGTGGAGTTGTTTATTTAGTACAACAAACAAGAATCAAAAAAATCTTTGCACCTAGAATTGCTATTCAATATTTAAAACTTAAATTCGAAGAAAATAGAATTAGAAAAGATATTGAGTTCATCGAAATTGAAAAGAATGAAGTTTACAAATTCCCACTAGGATGCCAAGCAGATTTTTGAACAGCTCAACACTCAATTCCGGATGCATTTGGTGTTAGATTAACTACACCAAATGGATCAATTATGTGTACAGGTGATTTTAGATTCGATTACACGCCTATTGGAAACTATACAGATTTTGCTAGATTAGATGAAATCGGTAAAGATGGTCTTACAGCTTTACTTTCAGATTCAACTAATGCAATGCGTCCAAATCACTCACCTAGTGAATCAGATATTTTAACCGACATTGAACGTCACATGCGTTCAGCTAAAAAGAAAATTATTATTACAGCTTTTGCTTCAAACTTAACACGTGTAAAAGTTATTATTGAATTAGCTGCTAAACTTAATAAAAAAGTTATTACATTTGGACGTTCAATGATTCAAGGGGTTAAAATTGGTCGTAAGTTAGGTTATATTAATGTTGGAAATGACGTAATTATTGATAAAAAAGATTTACCTAATGTAAAAGATTCTGATTTAGTTATCTTAACAACAGGTTCTCAAGGAGAACAATTAGCTGCCCTTTCTAGAATGTCTTACGGAAAGCATGCAACTATTAAAATTACAAAAGGTGACTTAATTATTTTCTCATCAAGCCCAATCCCTGGAAATAGAATGGTAGTTGAACTTCTTGTTAATAGATTATACAAGTTGGGTGCTATTATTAAGGAAAATGGAGTAGATGGTTACTTACATACATCTGGTCACGCTTACCAATGAGAACACGATAAGATTTTTACATTAACTAAACCTAAATACTTCTTACCATACCACGGTGATTATAGAATGTGTTTAGTTCATGGTCAAACAGCTGTAGCTAATGGTGTTAAAAAAGAAAATGTTATGATTCCTCAAAAAGGACAAATTTTTGAGATGTTAAATAATGTTATAACACCTACTGATCGTTTTGTTGAATATGGTCCAATTTATATTGATGGAAATACAGTTTTAAGTGTATCTGAACACATTTTATCAGATAGAGCTCAACTAAAAGATAGTGGATTTGTTAATATTATCTTCTTATTAGATAAATCAAAAAATGCTATCTTAGCACGTCCTCAAATTGTTACACGTGGAAGTTTCTTTGTTAAAACTTCAAAAGAATTAATAGAAGAAGCAAAAAGAGTAGCACATGGTGCTGTACTATACCACATTAAAAATAATGAAAAATGAACAACTGAAGAACTCGAAACAATTGTTAAAGAACGTTTAGCCACATTATTTTATAAAGAAAAACGTAGAGAACCTATTATTGTTCCTACAATAATATATACAGATGAACCTCAAGATCCAAAACTTGCTAAAGTAAAAATCAAATTCTCAAATAATCGTGATGAAGTTGAAGAAGAAGAAACAAAAGGTAAAAAAATGCGTAAGTCTCTTGCTCTTGAACTTGAAAAGGCAAAAAAATCAATTTTTGGTGAAGTCGAAAATGACGAACTTGATATTGATGAAGAAGACGAAATTTAATGACTTATCCACACGGTAAAATGTGTGGATATTTTTATTTTTGTTCCTAGGTGCTAGGTATGAAAGCGATAAAGTAAATGGAATAAACACTGTATAATATAAATATGTTAAATATAGTATTATATCAACCAGAAATATGCCCTAATACAGGGAATATTATTCGTACATGCTTCGCATTAGGAGCTAAATTACACATTATTAAACCAATTGGATTTGATCTTCATCCTAAGTGATTAAGAAGAGCTGGAGCTGGTAGAATGTTATCAGATATCCCTCATGAAGTGCATAAATCATATGCAGATTTTGCTGCTAAATATGGAGATAAAAGAATTTTTTATATCACTAGATATGGACTTAAATCATACACAGATGTTGATTACAAATCACAATTCGAAAATACAGGTGAAATTTGATTAATGTTTGGTAGAGAATCTACTGGAATTGATAAAAAAGTTTTACAAGACCACTTAGATGACTGCTTAAGAATACCTATGGTTTCAGCAATGCGTTCAATAAACCTAGGAAACTGTGTAAGTATTTTAGGATTCGAAGTAATGAGACAACTTGATTTTAAAGACTTATCACTTTACGAAGTTGAAAAAGGAAAGTACTTCTTAAGAGATTATGTTGAAGATAACAAGTAGATCTAATCCAACCATCAAAGAGCTTAAGAAATTACTTGATAAAAAGCATCGTGCTAAAGAAGGAAAATTTTTAGTCGAAGGTTATCATCTAGTCGAAGAAGCTAAACAAGCTAATTTATTACTTCAAACATTAGAGAGCAATTCTGAAAATATTAAGTATCAAGATTCAATCTTAGTTACTAATGAAATTATTAAAGAATTAAGCGATACTAGTACACCACAAAGCATTATCGGGGTATGTAAGTTCCCTCAACAAGGAAAAATTGGAAATAAAGTTTTATTCCTTGATGAATTACAGGATCCTGGTAATGTTGGAACAATTATTCGTTTAGCTAAATCATTTGATATGGATACAGTCATTATTAATAAGTTTGATTATTTCAATCCAAAAACAATTCGTTCATCCCAAGGTGCCTTCTTTAAAACAGATATTGTTCCAACTAAAAATGGAATTGATGTATTAAAACAACTAAAGGAACAAGGCTACTACATTTATTCTACAGTACTTAATACAAAGGCTAAAAAACTTAATGATGTATCTTTTGATAAAGAAAAAATCATTTTAGTTGTGGGTAACGAAGGTAACGGAGTAAGCAAGCAAGTTCAAGAATTAAGCGATGAATTTGTTTATATTCCTATTTCGTTCGAAAGTTTAAATGTAGCTTGTGCTACTGCTATTGTACTTGATAAAATAAGAAATAGAGGTTAAGTATGAATAATAAAGTAAATGATTTATGTGAACTAATTAAGAATCAAAAATTTCATATGAATCTTGAAGGCTATAATAAAAGAGAAGTAGATGACTTTTTACAACTTATTTTTGCCAATTTAATTGATGAACAAAGCCAAAAAGAAAGCTTAGTTAATGAACTAAGCAAATACAAAGAATTGTATCAAAAAGAAGTAATTAAGAATCAAATGCTTGAAGAAGAAAATAATAGATTATCTAAGGAAGTAGAGAAAATATATGAATAACAACAACGAAAACGAAAATAAATACCAAAATCTAATTCAATGATATCCTGGTCACATGGCTAAGGCGATGAAAGATTTAAAAGAAAATGCTAATTTAGCAGATCTTTTTATCGTAGTCTTAGATGCAAGATGTCCAATTAGCTCATACAATGAAGATTTTGATAAAATAGCTCCACAAAAACCTAGATTATTTATTATTACTAAGTCTGATTTAATGGATAAAAGTAAAAAAGATAAGATTAATGCTAGATTCAAGGGTGAAAACTTATTATGACTTGATTTAAGAAATCAATCATCTAAGAAAATTATTCTAAATAAAATTAAAGATGTAATGAAAGAAAAAATAGCTCGTAATAGAGCTAAAGGTATGCTTATAACAAGAATTAAATCTTTTGTTGTTGGTGTACCTAACTGTGGTAAAAGCACTTTAATCAACCTTGTTTCAGATAAGAAAACTCTTAAGGTGGCTAATTATCCTGGTGTAACTAGAGAAAAGAAATGAGTTGTTAATGGTGAATTTTTATTCTTAGATACCCCTGGAATTTTACTCCCTAAGTTTGATGATCAAGAAAATGCAATAAAACTTCTAGTAACAGGAGCAATTAAACTCGAAAACTTCCCACAAGAGTTCTGTGCTACTAAAATTTATGCTTTAATTTCTTCTTATTATCCTGAAAAAATTCAAGCTTTAGGACTTGTACCTAGTCAAAATGACGTTGAAATCTATGCTCAATTTCACCAATATGCTTCACTAAATAATATTTTTAAAGATGGTGGTAAAGTTGATTTAACTCGTGCTTATACTTTATTTATAAACTGAGCCAAAAACCTTAATGATGTTACTTATGATTAAATTTAAAAACACGGATAATAGCTTGCTGATAGAGCTATCCGTGTTTTTAAATTTGCTTAATTAGATTTTCTTGCCTTCTGTATAGTAGCATGCGAACACCTTGGCTTTATAAACAATTAGATCATCTAAACCTTGAGGTGGATTTTCATAAATAACCTTAATATTGTTGTTTGAAGCTAAGTTAATAACATTAATACAATCAAAGTAAACTTTAGTACTGTTAAGGTGTTTTGTAACTTTTTCTCCTATGACAATGGCTTTAAGTTTTGTATCATTAATGATATTAATTAAAGCTTTATCAATTTCATCGATATATAAAGCTGTAGGAATTGAATTTCTAAAGTTATCTTCAATTTTACGTTTTAAATTAATGTGATCAAATACATTATTGTATGCATAAATAAGGCAAATTGGTGAATCTTTTGTACTATTAAGAACCTTATTTAGGTATACTTCTTGACTAATTTTGATAAGTAGATTTCTATTAGCTTTATTTGAATTTTTCTCTACAAATTCATATCAGTATTTTTCATATTCATAATTTAAGATAGGAATATTTCTAAAGAAATCGTTTCACTTATTATCGTTAACATCATATGAATCGTTGGACACTGATGCAATGGTTAAATTAGAAGATTTTTGAGATTGGTAATTCTTAATAGGGAAGAAGTTAATATGCATGTTATTAAGTTCTTTATTAAGAAGTGAGTTCTCATTACGATATCTAATTAATTGATTATTAAATTCCTTAAATTCAGGTGTGCTGATAAAATCAAGAGATAGATCTAGGTAATTTTGATAATTTTTAAAATCATTAAGAATATTAAAAAGTGAATATGAAATTTTAGCTAGTAACATTTCTCTTGAGTATTCAGTTGCTAGTTTAGCGTTTTTGAAAATAGTAGCAGCTATAAAATACTTATTAAAGTTGATATTATCATTTATATGATGAATTTCATTTATATAGTTATTATAGGTATGATTACCTTTATCCTTAATAATAAGGAATAAAAATCCATTTTGTCTAAAAATAGAAGTACGTTTTCAAGATAAATCAAACTGATCAAATAAGTCTTGAAGATATTCTGAATCAATATCCCTTGTTATATAGTAAGGTTTTAGTGCAAAAGCAATTATGATACTTTTATCTTGCTTAAATTCAGCATCAAAAAAGACATTTTGATCATTAGAAACTTTATTCAGCCAACTAAATTTTTCGTTTTTAGTTTTTCAAGTGATAGTGCAATTATATTGTCCGTTCTCTGTTGGATAAATCTTTAAAACATAAGAGTTTGAGACTAAAGAAACACGATCAAATCAATAAACAAATCTTTCGAATGGTGTAAGTATTGATTTGATATTTTTATTAAATGTAAAAGGTATTTCTTGTTTACGAGTATTACCTTCTTGAATGTATTTTAAAATGTATTCTGTAGTTTCAGCATCAAATACATTTAGCAAGGTATCTTGAGGAATGTATTTATACTCTTGAAATTTAAGTTTTTTAGCATCAAAAACAGTTGAGAATGCATAGTTTTTTTCACTTAATCTCAAAACACGCTTGTTATTAGAATCGATGGTAAATAAGATGATTCCTGATGAAGAACGTGCATAGAAGAAATAAAGTGATAAGAAGAAGAGGAATGTAAGTAGGATAATTGTAACAAAAACACCTATTACAACTCCGATAATAGATGATGTTGCCATTATTTACCTATAACCTTTATTGAAGAGTGGTTTTTATTCAATGTTCTAATTTTTTTATCTTTGATGAATTCTACAACGATTTCGTTTGGCATTACTTCTAGGACTTCTCCTTCTCCAAACATAATGTGACTGATGATATCTCCTACAATAATGTGGTTACTTGTAATTGTTACATCTTCGCTGTTAAAATCACTGAAGTAACGATTTTTAGCGTTAATAATTGTTTCGTTAACATCTAGTCCCATTTCTGTGATGAATCTAGATGGTTTCTTATCGATATCCGTACCAATAATTTTTCCTCTTGAATCAGAAATAAATAGTTTATTTCTAGCTCTAGTTACGGCTACATAAGCTAAACGTCTTTCGTCTTCTAAAGTATTTGAGTATCTTCCTTTAGCAGAAAATTTTGAAGAATTTTGAGGTTCTAAAGATCTTCTGTTAGGGAAGATTCCTTCAGACATACCTACGATAAAGACATTATCAAATTCAAGACCTTTAGCTGAGTGAATTGTCATAAGTGAAACATAGTTAGGCACGTTGTCATATTCATCTGAAACAGACATTAAAGCAACCATATTTAAGTAATCAGAAACAGTTTTGTCTTTGTTCTTTTCTTCTCAGTTAGAAATTGAGTTGATTAGTTCTTTAACGTTGTCTTCAGCTGAACCGCGTAAGTTTTCGTTCATAGCTATGTGTTCATAGTATTTGATTTCTTCAAGGAATTTATTTAAAGTTACACTAATTTTGTTGTGTTGTAATGCTTTAGCATACTTAACAACTAATACCATAAATGGATAAATTGATTTAGTAATCTTTTCTTTAGGGATAGGAAGAGTTCTAATGTCTTCTTGTAGAGTTCTAAATAAAGATTTACCTTGTTTTTTAGCATATTCTTTAAGTTTACTTAAAGTTACTTCACCAATTCCACGGTTAGGAACATTAATGATACGTTCTAAAGCAATATCTTTTTGTTCGGCGATAACTCTTAAGAATGCTAAAGCGTCTTTAACTTCAGCACGTTCGAAGAATTTTGTACCATTAAAAATCTTGTGGTTGATATTTTCTTCAATAAGGGCTTCTTCGAATGGACGTGAGTAGTAGTTTGAACGATATAAAATAGCAATTTCTTTAAGTTGATTCTTTTGTTTTTTAAGTTCGTTAATTTTTTGAATAACTCATCTAGCTTCAGCTTCTGGAGAAAATCCGTGATAAAACTCAACATCATCACCAATTTCGTTTGAAGTGATTAAATCTTTGTGAAGTCTATTTGAATTTTGAGCAATTAATTTATTAGCTGCATCTAGTATTTTTTGTGTTGAACGATAATTAGTATCTAGAATAATTGTTTTAGCATCTGGAAATTCTTTATCAAAATTTAAAATTAAGTTAACATCAGCTCCACGTCAGTTGTAAATTGTTTGATCTGGATCACCAACAATTGTGAAGTGTGTGTTTTTTCCAACAAGAAGCTTAATTAAATCATATTGGATTCTAGATGTATCTTGAAATTCATCTACAAGCACGTATTCAAATTGTTTTTGATAAATTGCAGCCACTTCTGGGTGTGTTTCTAGTAGTGTTTTAGTTAACGAAACTAAATCATCAAAGTCAAGCGAACCTTTAGATACAAGTTCGTTTAAGTAAGCTTGATATACATCAGCAACTACTTTAGAATACTCAAATGTTTTAAGTTCGTCGCATAATTCTTTGTATGTTAATTCCATATTTTTAGCATATGAAATATATTCGATCATACTTTTGTAACTGATATCGTGGTTGGAAATACCTAGTTTACGATAAATGTTACCTAGAATTTGAATTTTGTCAGGTTCATCAATGATTAAAAAATCAGTGTGAAACCCTAGAAGTCTTATATGTTTTCTTAATAATTCTGCACAGAAAGAGTGAAATGTGGAGATTTTTAATTCATTTTTTAAACTCTTACTTGTGTATTGCAACACTCTTTGTTTCATTTCATTAGCTGCTTTGTTAGTAAAAGTCATAGCTAAGATATTTTTAGGTCTAACACCTAAGTCGTTAATTAAGTAAGCGATCTTACGAGTAAGAACTCTTGTCTTACCGGAACCTGCTCCTGCAATAATTCGAAGAGAAGTATCGAAATACTCAACAGCTTCTCTTTGTTTAGTATTTAAATCACTTAATAAATCAGTTTTTATTAAATCCATAATTAATCTCCTTTTATAATGTCGTCGTAATATTTAAATGTTCTTTCTGTGTAATAATAAGGAATTAAGATGATATCTTTACTTTCAACTAGTTCAATGTATTTATCTTCAACAATACGAGAACTAAAAGCAATATCAATAAGTGTTAATTTCTTTTTATAGAAAATTAGTAATACATAACCTAAAGTTTGTAATAAAAATCAAGTTCCCATAAATGCTGTAATAATTGCACTGATTACTTGAATGCTTGGATCAAGATTTTTATTGTTAAATAATTGGATTTTTGATAAATCCATTGATGATGTAGAAATAAGAACGATAATAAAGTTTAAAGTTACAAAGAAGCAACCTAAAATGTTGCGCTTTAAAATTAAGGTGTAATGAAATTTTTTATCTTCGTTTCCAATTAGTTTAAGATTAAAGATTCACATACCAATACTTTTTCCACCAATAAGCATAGGGAATAAGACATAGTAACAGTTTAATCAAATCATAATTAAGCACATAGAACCGTAAAAGTAAGAAGACTTATAAATAAGTGTGTTAGGTTGTGCTATAAAAACGATTGCAATAGCAATTGAGATAAAGAGAATAAAGTCGATTACATTCGAGAAGAATCTCTTAAAGAAACCTGCGTTTTTATACATTATTCTAAGTTATCCAAAATTTTAGTTTTAATTAGTTTTTTATAATTTTCTCTTAGCATACCTGTTTCTACATTGTCTTGTAGCATATACATATTTGTTGTTAAGAATGTTTGAAAATCAGGACTAGCTTCAAGCTTAGCTAAAATTTCATCGTGTTTTTGAATTAGAAGTTTACTTCTTTTTTCTTCGAGTTGTTCTTTATCAGTTTTTGAAAAGTGTCTGTAAACAAAGTATGTTTCTGATAAGAAACCTGTAAGAAGTAATTTTACAAAGTAATATTTAGCATATTTAAGTTCTTCTTGAATTTTTAAATTCATACGTTTAGCATTATCTTCTATAACTCTAAAAGCATCTAGAACTGTTTTTGTATTAAATCAAGTGTCTGATGAAATAAATTCACGAATGATTCTAAAGTCTAAGTATTTGTATTTTTTAGCTTCCATCATTAATAAGTAGTTAATTTCTAAACACATAACTGTATCGTTAGAAACTTTTGGTCTGTATTTAGCAATTTTCTTGACTAAAGCTTTTTTGAAAATTTTGTTAAAGATAAATGGATAAGTGTAAGCAATAACATTTGGATTTTTGTTTATATCAAGAACTTTATCAAATTCGCCTCTTTCTTTAGGTTTGAAACGAACAGTACCAACTAGTCTAGGTTTGAATTCTAGAACATCCACATTGAAACGTTGAGCATGTTCAATCATATCTCCGATAAAGTATCTCTTAATACTTGAGTCAGAATTAATTACAGTTACATAATCACCTTTAACAATTCTAAATGCACTAACTAAGTTGTGTTGGTATGAATTGTCTTTTGAGTTTGTAATTAAAACTAATCTGCTTCCGAAGAATTCATAATATTTTCTAGCTATTTTGAAAATATTTTTGGCTTCAGAGTTTTTATTTACACATAAAATTACTTCAAAACTCTGTGTTTCTTGTTCTTTTAATGAACTTAAAAATGTATCAACATATGATGCATCATCACCGACAAGTGAAATTATTGATAATCTCATATTTACTCCTTAAATTTATATTTAAATTTTATCATATTTAAATATTTCATATTTAAACAATTTCCAATATAAGACTATTTTTACAAGCAAAAAGAAAAAACTCAGCCTTAACTGAGCTTTGTTTTAGGGTAATAAACTTCAATTAGTTGATCTGCTAAATTGTTTAAGTATTTAATCATTGGCTTAGACATAATATTTGAACAAATAATGTTTAATGGTACAGGTAACATAGTTTTTAAAGATGTTAGAACTACTACTTCAATTAAACTGTTAGCTGTTGTTTTTAAGACTTCGTTTCCATCTTTAGAAAGTCCAGCAATAAGCATTTTGTAATCTAATGCTTTTTCAGCAACGGTAGCTTTTACTTTATCAAATCTTGAATCTTCATTGTTTTTAGCCAAGATTTCAGTATCACTTCAATCGCTGTGTGGTTTTCTAAAGTTTAACTTAATACCTTTAGCTACTAAATTATCTTTTTTCAAGGTAATTGTTAATGATCAACCTTTGTTTAAGTCTTGATCGATTTTAGATATTTCTAAATCGTCTGCTAATTTAACATTTCCATTAGTTGACATAAATGCTTTAATTTCATTTACTAGTGCATTATATTCTTCTTGTTTACCTTTTTTAATTGCATTTTCTAATGTAACTGAACCAAGTAGGTTTCCACCTGCATTTTTAAGCATTGTTTTGATTCTGTTAGTGAATCAATCTTCATTTACATAATAATTATGATATGCATCTTCTAAAGCTTTTTCTGCATTTGTAAGGTCATTTTGAGAATTAATTTCAATCAATAATGTGCCTAATTCTACGTTTGTATTAATCTTTTTAGAATTTAATTTTTGAATAAGTGAATTTCATTCATCTTTTGTATATTCAATATTTTTATTAAGATTGAATTTTCCACCTAATTGAATGTTATAGTGAAGTTTGATATCTGTAAAAGTTGCATCATTTTTGAATTCTTGATCTGCTTCTTTAAGTGTTTTAGCTAGTGCATTTAGTTCTGTAACTTTTGTAGCTGCTAATTCAACAGTTTTAACTTTCTTAACTGGTGTAACAACTACATTTTTGTCTGGTTCTGGTTTTTTAGCATCTTCTTGTTGTTTACTACATTGTGTAGCAAATAATGGAACTAATGAGGTTGTAATACCTCCAAGTGTTAATAAGATTCAGTGTGTCTTCTTCATTTATTCCTTTCTAAAAATAGTTTACAAAAAAAAAAAAAAACAGAAGTCCCCTCAAGAACTTCCATATCTTGTTCCATATTTTAACTTTTAAAGCTATTTTATAGCTGTATTGATTTGATTATCGATGTAATTTTCTAGTTCCTCAAGCTTTATTTCACTAGTAGGCTTAACTTTTGTTCCGTATCATTTAATGTGTTGAACATCTTGGACACCTAAAAATTTAAAAGTACCTTCTAGTCATTTAGCGTGATCTCCTCAAGGATATCACCCATCTGGAGCACCTTGAGTAGAAACTATAATTACTTTTTTAAGGTTAGTTAGTAGTCCAATTGCATCACCTTTACTTGAATATTTGTAACTAAATGTTTTATTAGCTACAGCAATAGCATCTATGAAGTTTTTGACTAGCGCAGAGCTAGAAAAGTTTATCATTGGGTTAGAAATCACTAATACATCAGTGTTTTTAACCTTTTCAATCCATTGATCTGATTCAACATCGTTTCAGTATGTTGAAAAATTATTGCTAGACATAAATGTTGTAGCTAGCTTAGTATCATTTAAATCAATTCTTTCGATGATATTTGTTTCATCTTCTTGATATTTAGTTTCT
The DNA here is from genome assembly GCF_054456995.1 of Mycoplasma tracheobuteonis. Lineage (NCBI taxonomy): Bacteria > Bacillati > Mycoplasmatota > Mollicutes > Mycoplasmatales > Mycoplasmataceae > Mycoplasma > Mycoplasma tracheobuteonis. The sequence goes on from NZ_JBTKTG010000001.1 coordinate 23,442, forward strand.
AGTAAATCTAAAATTTTGTGTGATACTGAATTTTTGCTAGGAATAACATGTCCATCTATAAATAGTATTTTTTGCATTATTTTATACCTCGATTATTTCTTTTATTTAATTACTTCTTGTAAGTAATTAAATTAGGATTATATCTATAACTACGACCTTCTTTAGCTTGCTTTTGATCGTTTAAAATAGTTGCATCTGCTGAAAAAGAATTATTAAGTTTAAAAATGCTTTGCCCTACACCGTAGTAATCAACGGGTACATTTAAGTCTTCAAATAATTTAATTTTTTCTGCATTAAATCCTGAAGAGACAACTATTTTATAATTAGTTGCACCAGCTTGATCTAAAGCTTTTCTTAGTCTAAAGATTTGTTCAGGATTTACTCCATATTGTGGTTCTTCATTATCAAACATATGATCAACCATATTTTTAGAAGTGTCGATTCTAACGCCTCAAACCTTATCTCCTAGGGCTTTTCATACTTTTAAAGCATCTGTAATAACATCATTATGATAGTCAACTAAAGCAATTAATTTATTGTTTGGAAAGAGTTCGTGATAAGCTTTTGTAGCTTCTACTACATCTCCATTAAATCCTTGAATTAGTACATGTGGCATAGATCCGAAGACAGACTCATTTTGATCTTTCGGATCTTTTTGTGCTAAGGTAGAAACTAATTTAATTCCACCTACTCTAGCTGCATATCCATCGATTTCTTGAATGATATAGTGGTCAGCTCTATCACCCATAAAAATAACTTCTTTGTTTTTTGCAGCTTGCACACAGTGGTATGCATTAGTTGCAATCGATGTATTACGTGTTAAGATACCATCAATTAGCCCTTCTCAGATACCAAATTCTTGGTATTGACCTTCAAATTCTAAAACAATATCTAAGCTGTTGATGTGACTACCTTCAGGTAAGTATCTAATAGTGTATTTGCTTGTATCTGTTTGAGTTTCTAGTATATCTAAAACTTCATTAATTCCACATAAAATTGCATCATCCTTACGTTGAAAAAATTGCATAATAATTTTATTATTAGGTAATTTTGTTGCAAGGATATCTTTAGTTTTATCGAAATAAGATGCGATATATTTTTCTTTTTCTTGCATAATTCTCCTATTTCATAGTTATAGAAAACAAACTAATTACCTTAGTTTGTTTGTTAGTCTTGATTATTATCCTCAAGAATAAATTCATTTGTTTCTTCTTGAGAAGCAGAAACAAGGTGTTTATGATTTTTCTTATCTAATTTTGCTTGTTTTAATTCGGCCTTATGCTTTTGAATAGCTTCACGTGTTTCAGGACGAATGAAGTAAACTTTTTTAGGTTTCTTTTGTCAAGGTGCTAGTATTCTTAGTACTTTGCGTAAGATAAATCCGATAGCTGGAGCTGTAAAAATAGCACATAATACCATAATTACATCTAAAACAACTATAACAAAGATACTATCACCTTTATATCCTATAGGGTGGTAGAAAGAAACAACCCCATATATAGTTACCCCTCTTTGTAGTTCTGTTCCACCAAAAGGAGCCATAAATTTATATCCGATAAAGTAGATTGCTACGGTAAATAATAAGTAAGCAATAGGTCAAGTGCAAAATGCTCAAATTGATCTAGTTGAAATACGTATTCTTTTACGTTCATAAGCAAATAGTGTAAATAAACCTAAGAACGGAGCACCAGCATGCATGATTAATGTTTTAATCATTTCAAAAGGTCGATTTTGAGTTATGATGCTGTTGTCAAAAACAACACCTCCTCAGTAACCCATCATAACAACAATGATATAAACCATTGAAGCAAAATAGAAAGTCTGTGCTCTACGAGATTTTTGATAGAATGGGTAAATAAATAATGTTACACCCATTAAAACGTTAGACATAAAAGTAAATCAGTATGTAGAACCACCTCAGAATAAATAAGTCGCATTTGGATACACTAATTCAGTTATAACTCGTTTAGCATCTTCATCGCTAGTGTTGTAAATTGCTTCAATATTATTTAAGATGGTTTTATTATCTTGACCTTTTAAATTATAAGCTTCTAAAACTCATATACTTCTAAAGTGTCATTCTAAAACAGTTACGGTTATATATGTAACAATTAAAGTAAAACCGATTGCACAAGTGATTCAATCCTGTCATTTAAATGAACCAAATAACCTTGAAAAATATTTGTGTATTCTTGAATTTTTCATTTTCTCTCATTAGATTAAGATTGCTAGCAAGATAATTAAGATGATTAAAAGTAGGAAGACTACTCCAAAAATAATGCTGTAAGGTCTATTTCTTGCAAAAGCATGCTCTCTTTTTAGTCTTTTAAATAGAACTTTATTAGGAACTAAATCCTTATCAGCAATTTTATGCTCTCTTAATTCAACTAAAAGAATATTAATTTGATCTAAATATTTTTTAGTTGCCTTACTAAATCTTTTTTGGTTTAATTTTTCAAATTTTTCTATTTCACTTTTAACTTCGTTGCTAAAAAGCTTACGATAAAGTGGCATTTTTTCTTTAGGAAATTCTCTGCGTTGCATTTTAATAAATGTCCATTAAAACAACTTGTACATTTTTAGGTTTTTTATCAATTAAACTTTTAACATTTTCTTCAATTTTATATGTTAAATCTTTAATTATTGCATATGGATCAATTTCGCTCGTTTGAGCTCCACGGATTTTAACATCTATGTAAATTTGTAAATTTGAGTGATCTTCTTCAAAGCTTAATCTCATATTTGAAAGATTACTTTTTACATATTTAGTAGTTTCTAATGCAACAGAAACAGCATCTACGATAGCTGATTCCTGTACGATATAACTTTGATTAGAATTGTATGGTACTGTAATTCAGTTCATTATTTATTTGATTTTCCAACGTATTTTCCAGATTCTGTAGAAACTGAAATAACGTCACCTTCTTTGATGAACATAGGTGTTTCTAATTCAAATCCTGTTTCAACTGTTACTTTCTTTTGTGGGTTTGTTGTTGTGTTACCTTTAACAGCATCAGGTGCTTCTGTAACAAGTAAATCAACGTTAGCTGGTAATTCAACGTCTAAAACTTCTTCTTGGAATTTTCTGATTTGAACTTCTGATCCTTCTTTTAAGAAGTTTAATTCTCATTCAACGTGTGATACAGGAATTTCAACTTGTTCAAATGTTTCGTTATCCATTAAAATAATGTTTTCACCATCTGAGTATAAGAAGTTCATTCTTCTTTTATCGATGTGAGCTGGTTTAACTTTATCACCACCTGTGTATGATTTAATTGTAGTAGAACCTGTTCTTAAGTTTTTAACTTTAGCTTTAACGTTAGCTTGACCACGTCCTTGTTTTGAGTGTTGTGCATCTAACACAACAAAGATTTCACCTTCATCTTCGAATGTGATACCTGGTTTAAATTCATTAACATTAATCATTTTTTCTCCTTTTTTAGCTTTAATTTAGTAATAAATTAGTTTTTGTTTAAATTAAAATAATTATATAAAAATAACTCTTATTTTTTATAAAAAAATAAGCTGTTGTAATCAAATTTCATACTAAGGCTTAAAGTGCTGATTTTTAACGAAAAATCAAATATTTTTATCGCTCAATCTAGGACTATAAATAATAGGTTTTATAAAAAATCTTTTGTTTACAAGTTACCGATTTAAAAAAATTTTAAAAAAATAAAAAATTTGCTTGATTATATATTAAAAAAGTATTACAATTATAGTGTAGATAAGATTAGTTTTACTTATCTACAATGGATTGTTTTACAATTCATATCGTTAACTCACGTAAAAAGTACATTGAAAAATGTACTTTTTTGTTTATTTTTTGTACACTTTTGAAATATTTTAATTTATATAATGAAAGGAAATCATTATGGAAACAATTAAACTATTTCAAATTTACAAAATAAATGATCAAATTAGTGATGCTTTAAATAAAGAAATAGATATAGAAACAAATTTTATTATGCCTGTATTTATTTCTGATGATAATGTTTTATTTTGTGAAATTAGAAAGAAATCTAAATATCAAAACAAGAATCAATGAAGTAAACAAATTACTTTATATACTAAGAAGAAATATACCGACTATGTTATTGAGCTCTTAAATATTTATAGAATACCTATCGAAATATTTAAAGAGCAATTTAATAATGTGCATTATGAATTGTTTAAAGATAATTTAGCAGAAGTAAATGAATTAGAAATTCTAGATGCTTTTGTTGAATCTTTAGAGCAAAATTTATTTGCAAGTAAATTGATAACTATCAATTTAAAGACTAAAAACACCAAGAATTGTTACTAAAATTACATTAAAATAATGTTTTTGTAATAAAATAATACCATGATTACAGATCGATGAAATAAGACAAGAAGTAAAAAAATAAACCCAGAAAATAATAGTTGACTTCTAAGTGAGAGGTTAGAAGTTCTAAAAAAATCAATATTTAAGCAGCAATTTTCAATTTTTATTGCTCATTTTATATATCAAGCTTTATTTATAACCTTTTTAGTATTAGGAATCGTGAATGCTAAAGGGCAAATTGATAGCAAGCAACAAACTTGATATACCTATATAGTAGTAGCTGTTTTATTATTTGCCTACTATAACTTTTGAGTATATGTTAAAGCATATCAATTACATTTCAGATTGCATACAGTCTTTCAAAATTTACATTGAAATAGTAAAACTTTTGAAAGACTTATGCAATTTGACTGAGTAATTACATTTTTACCTATTTCTAGTTTTCTATATAAGTGATTTATCTTAGAAAAAAATCTTGTACCCCAAAACAAGAATATAAATTCACTTCAAGATATAGTAAATATAAATTATTTAATTAATTTAACTAGTGATTCACGCTTTTCTAAATTAGTTAAAGACTCGTTTACATTTTCAATACAAGATCTAACAATGTCTAGTATGTTGTTAGGATTATTCTTAATTGTTACAACTTTAACAAAGTTCACAGGACTTTCTAAAGTTGGATTAAGTTTTGAGTATGTATTTTACATCGTGTTTGCTTTATTCTTTCCAACTTTTAAGGCAGTAATTTTAGGTTTAATAGCTGACTTTGCTTCATTATTGTTTACAGGATTTATATGGTCATGATTCTGAATGTATGCTTTAGTGCCTGTAGCAGTAGTGCTAATTTCAAAATTATTCCTATGAATGTATAAATCAAACACTATTGCTGGTGCCATAACAACAACTATATTATTAACTTTAATCTTTATAGCATTACTAGTTGCAACATCATATGCAGCTTACTTGCACAATATTGATCCTACAGCAGGAAATTTAAAAAACTTCTTTGGTGTAGATAAGAAAAATGGAAATGCTCAAGGATGAAGAATAACACGTACCTTTGGAGTTTCCACCCTATCTGATACAGTTATATGATCTATGGTAGGCATTAGTGGAGCTGCATTAATAGGGGTTGTTATATTAGCTAGTTTCCTTATTAAAGGATGTGGCAAAAAATCTGAAGAAGAAATTAACCGTACTAAATCACTTATTTTAATGAAAAAAATCTTAATTTCATTTGCTTTAGTGGTTTCAGTTATTGTATTAGCTCGATGAATTTATGGTCCATATGTTTACATTCAATATGCTAACTACTTCAATGGTAAAAATTACTTACTAAATGATAAATATATCTACTTTATGATACCAATCGTGCTTCGTTCATTTATATCTATTCCTATCTATACGGTATTACTAATTATGATATATTCAACATTAGATTTCTTTAAAGAAAGAATATTACATCAAAAGTTTCAAACTACTTATTAGCCACTGTCATAGTGGTTTTTTGTTACAAAAAAGAGGCTTAAGCCTCCTATTTATGATATGTAATATTATTTCTAATTGTGAATGCACGATATATTTGCTCAACCAGCATAACTCTAAAGAGTTGATGTGGAAAAGTCATTTTAGAAAAATTGATTTGATTAGGGAAATAAGATTCGATAACTCCATTAGAACCACCGATAACAAATGTAACATTATCAACATCTAAAAATAAGTCGCCAAATTCTTCGCTAGAATACTGTTTACCTCTAAGAGATAGGTAAAAAACTTTTGAGTTCTTAGGTATTTTTTCAAGTATTAATTCAGTTTCTTTTTGTTTTTTAAGTTCGATATTTTCGATTTTTTGTTCTTTAATTTCAATTACATTAAGTTTACAAAAGTAATTGATTTTTTTAGCATAATCTTCATAAAGAACTTTAAATTCTTTGCTTAATGAGCCAACACAAATAATGTTTAATTTCATTTTACTCCTTGCTTATAGGGATAAAGTGACTAATATTATTCGAATAGCCATTCCTTATCAAATTATTTATTTCTAGTTTCTATGTAAAACATTAACATTTGAATATCGGCAGGATTAATACCACTAATTCTTGATGCTTGTCCAATTGTTAAAGGTTTTATTTTTGTTAATTTTTGTTTTGCTTCAGTTGCAATATTTGGAACTTTTTCATAATCAATGTCTGAAGGTATTTTGAAGTTTTCAAGTTTATTCATTTTTTTAGCTTCAGCTTGTTGCTTTTTGATATATCCATCTAGTCTAACTGCGATTGTAAGCTCATTTTTAAATTCATAATCGCCTACAACTTGACTAGCTTCAACATCAGGGCGAGCTAAAACTCTAAGAAGTGATACACCATTTTCAATGCCTAAGGATTGAGCTAATTCGCTTTTTGATGATAGATAAGTGTTTGCTAATTCATTCATTTTAGCTTCTATACTTGCATATTTATCAACTACTTTTTGGTATTGTTCATTAGAGATTAATCCAACTTCATTTCCGTATTTTGCAAGTCTTAAGTCAGGATTATCATTTCTTAATAATAAACGATATTCAGCTCTACTTGTAAGCATACGATATGGTTCTTTAGTTCCTTTTGTAACTAAATCATCGATTAAAACGCCAATGTAAGCATCATCTCTTTTTAAGATTAATGGTTCTTTTCCTTCTAGTTTTCTACCGGCATTAATCCCAGCCATTAAACCTTGAGCTGCAGCTTCTTCATAACCACTTGTTCCGTTGATTTGACCAGCAGTAAAGATGTTTTTAATAACTTTTGATTCAAGAGAAGGCGAAATTTGTAAAGGATTTAATGCGTCGTATTCGATAGCATAACCTCATTTTTGAACTTTACAGTTTTCAAGACCTGGAATTGTACGAAGCATTAAGTCTTGTACTTCCACTGGCATAGATGTAGACATTCCGTTTACATAAATGATTGATCCGTCAACTGTTTCTGGTTCAAAAAAGACTTGGTGACGAGGTTTATCAGCAAAACGCATAACTTTATCTTCAATACTTGGACAGTATCTTGGACCAATTCCTTCAATTAATCCTGAATACATGGCTGAACGACCAATGTTTTCACGAATTATTTCGTGAGTTTTTTCATTTGTATATGTTAAATAACAAGAAATTTGCTTATCTAATTTAACATTAGATCTAGTTGAGAATGATAAATAGGTATCTTCTAAGTTTTCTTTTTCTACTTTAGAAAAGTCAATTGAATCTGCAAAAACTCTAGCAGGTGTTCCGGTCTTTAATCTTTGCAATTCAAAACCAAGTTTAGCTAAAGATTGTGAAAGTTTAGGAGTAGTTTTTTGGTTATCAGGCCCAGAAATAGTAATTTGATCACCTCTTAAAATACGAGAGTTCATATATGTTCCTGTAGTGATAACTAGTTCACTAGCTTCTAGCACATCTCCATTTTCTAGTCCTATTGCTTTAAATGAATTATCTTCAACTAAAATTTCTTCAGCAACTCCTTCAATTAAAGTTACATTAGGGTGCTTTTCTAAAGCTTCTAGAATTATTCTTGAGTATTTTTCCTTATCAATTTGAGCACGCATAGCTCTAACTGCAGGGCCTTTTGATTCATTTAGCATTTTAATTTGAATCATTGCTAAATCTGAAAAGTATCCTTGAACACCACCTAAAGCATCGATTTCACGTGTAATAATTCCTTTAGCAGGACCTCCGATTGAAGGGTTGCAAGGCATCATAGCAATTCTTGAAAGATCAAAGCTGATTAAAGCAACTTTATGTCCCATATTTGCTAAAGCAAATGTTGCTTCAACACCAGCATGCCCTCCGCCAATAACTATTGCATCATATTTATTATTTGAAACTGTTTTATTCATAGTTTTTATATTTTACTATTTTGGATTTAAATTACTAAAAAGTTTTTTGTTTTTAAAATTTTAAAAACTGCCTACATATAATGCAAACAGTTTTGTATATTACTTATTGTTTTTTAGGTATGATTCTTTTAATTTATTAATTTCATTATCCTTAAAGCTAAAAATATTAAATAAATCGTCATTTAATTGAATATTTTCACCATCATTATTATTAGAAAGATAAGATGCTAATTTAGACAATGCTAATGGTTTAGATTGATCGATTAAAATATTATGGTCGTTAAGTTTAATCGCTTGTGTATATGCGAGAACAACTGAGCTGAAATTTTCATCAGATACAGGAATAGAAAAATCAATATTTAATTTGTAAAATTTAGGTTTTACATATTCTTTATAACTTTTATATGCATCATTTAGATCTTTAAAATTGATATCTGGATTTCCAACATAAAATCCAGGCAATTCGGTTACATCAGAAGGGGATAACTCATCATCTCATAAAAGATTATTTTTATATCAATTTAATTCGAAAGTCGAAATATTAGGATAAGAATTATGATGTGTTGAAGCCAATACTATACTTATAGTTGAAGTATTGGTGCTTGAATCTTTAATAATTTGAACTAAAGGAGTGGCTTTATTTAGCATACTTTCACTCATATAGCAAAAGACCTCAGCGCTAATAGATAGTTTTTTAGTATTATTATCGGTTTTCGTTTCTTTTGTCAAAATATTTGAAGAAATTATAGGACTATCACCTAATGTGTTTACTGCATTACTACCTAATTTATTGATTAATAGATTTTTTTCTTTATGATTTAGATCTTTAAAAGAAGTAAACCAATCTGTAAATTTATTAAATTGTAATTCCTTGTTTATGACACTATTTTGTGTTAATAAATAGTCTCATAATGATATTTCGTTATTTTTAACAACAACTTTACTGTTTTTTAATAGAGCTAAATATGAATTATTTGAAAATCCTTTTGACATAATATTTCAATATTCGTTTATAAGAAACTCATTATTACTGTCAGAAATAAGTTTAATTTGTTTGTCTCTATTAGTTTGAGCTTCATTAATTATTGAGCGTTGACTGATAATTTCTTTTGCACTTACTTCTGGTTTAATATCAAGTGATTGAACTGTAAATCCAAGTTGTTCTTTTGGGGTTATAAAAGTTTCTACAAGTAATCCTAAATGATTGGTATATGAATCGATGACTTGCTTGTTATAATTGGTTTTGCTAAAATCAATAATTCTTAAAACTGCAGGTTTTAACCAATCTTTGAAAAACTCTTGATCCTTAGTGTTTTTTAGATTTAATTTTTTTGAAATTTCAACCAGCTTTTTGAAATCAATAACTTGATTATTTTTGATATCTTTATTAATAAGTGTAGTTCCATATGTTTTATTAAAAGTTTCAAGGTCGTTATTTTCTTTTTGTTGACTTGGTTGACAAGATATTGTTAAGAACAATATAGGTATTAATGCGCTTGAAGTCATTGATAATAATTTATAAAATTTATTTTTCATTGTATTCCTTTCTATCCTCTTTTTGCGATAAAATAGTCAGTTCCGATTATGTAAGTTATATCTAATGAATTAATATATTCGATAAAAATGTTTTTACATTCTTCTCAAGTAATTATGTCATCTAGATAATCATTCTGATTTTTGTAGTCACTGTATATTCTATATAACTCATTTAAAAATACGATTGAAATGTATACACTATAGTCATCCATAAAGATTGCATTATCTCTCTCATATACTGGCATATCTATTCAAATTTTTTCAACAGAAGATGTATTGGAGTTGCTAATAGATTTTTTAGAACGAGAAATTTCTTCAGGATAATAATTATAATAATCAAATCAATTTTGATAGTAAACTGTGTAATCAAACTCTGCTTTTAGGTTTAAAATATCAAAATCTTTGATATTTTTTGAACAATATATAAGAAAATCAAAGTATTTACCTGATTCATCATTTTTATTTGAAAGATATCACAAGAATCCTTTTTTATCATTTACAGGATTTATTTTATCATAGGATAAAACTATAGAATATCTAGATGAATTGTTGTATTCATATTCGTTTTCTGGTATTTTATAAGTAAATGTTTTATCATTTATGCTATTAAAATCAATCTTGAATTTCTTAAGTTGGCCATTTTTAACTATTTGATACATTTTGCGATAGTCAGGAACACCAAAACCTATTTTAGAAAATGAATTGTTTTTTCTTCTGACGCCATAGTTGAAATCATTTTTAATATAGTAAACCTCATCATAATCGGAATTTGTATATGTATTAAGGTTGTATTCTTTAATTTGTGAACTATATGCTAATAATGCTTTAATTTCAGCCATACTAAATGTTCTATTGAATGATTGTTGCAATAAAGAAATCATACCTGTAATTATAGGAGCTGAAAAGCTTGTGCCTTCGCTTGTTAAATAATAATTAATTAATGAGTTCAGCTTGCTGTCTGATGATTTTTCTTTTAAAGTTTCAGCTGAATTTAATTTAGGTGCTTCACCATATGAACTGACAAAAGGGAGATTATCATTTTCAGACATAGCAAATGTAGAAAATTTTGAAGGTTTCATTGAATCATTAACAGATGCTACATACACAACATTATTGCCTATGGTATTCTCTATAAATTTATTGTATTTACTAATAACATTTTTTGCTAAATTATCATCTTTATTAACTGAGGTTATAATATGAGACAATGAATTTTTATTTGCATTTACTACATCTAACAAGTTATTTAGATGTATTCATTCATTCAAGTCGTTTGACCTTCATGATGATTTTATTTGCCATTTTATCGAGTTTATCAATGAGTCAAGTGATTTGTATTTTTTTAACTTTTGAATATATTTTGTGATATTACTATAAATTTCACCATCATTACCAGCTGCAGCTATTACTGAGATTCCGTATTTTTTGTTATAAAAGTCTAGGATTTCATCAAGTTTTGATCCAGAGTTTAAATCTAAATTTAATATTTTTGATATATTCAATAGCCAATAAGTTTCGGCAATTTCTGGATATGTATTATCCTTAGCAATAAAGTTTTGAGTATTAATAAAATTATTTTCGATGCTATTAAGAACTTCGAAATCAATATTTTTATCTTGAGAATAACTAAGTAATTTAGGACCTAAACTTAAATTAACAATTTTTACATCATTAGCCACCATATAATCTAATGAGTTTTTTATTTTTGAATAAATGTTTTGGTTTATGTCTGGATATTTATTAAATATATTTTGTTTTTCTGAATCATTTTTTATTGAATTAATCATATCGAGACTACTATAGTACACATTTGCGTTATTATTTACTCCGAGGTCAGAGCCTATTAATGAGTAAACTTTAGAACCGTGCATAGTATTTGTATTTGAATATTCAGATATAAAATCCCCGTGAACATGAAAATTATGTGAATTAATTTTAGTATTTATTATGTCACTTTTCTTTATACCATTTACCTCAATAATTCCTACCTTACTATAAGATTCATTTAAATCAAAATTTAAATCTTCTTGCTTGCTTATGTTATGCAATTTAAAAAAATAACTATAAATGTTTTTATAAGAATTTAACTGTTCTAAAGATATAGTAGTGTTTGTATATTTATTAATCTTCACATCATTTGATAATGATGCAGACATTGATATAGGTATAGAAATACCAACAACAGAACTTAGAGTCAATATGCTAAATATTTTTTTGAATGTCTTTTTCATTTTTTATTCCTTATAAGAGTAATAAAAAGCCACACAAAAAAGTGCGGCAAGTTTTTTAGAAAAGTATATGCAATTTATATTTAAATATTTTGTACTTATTGTCATATATTACCCTTACATAATAATTATATTAAAATATATAGGAACTTTCTATAAAAATTAAAAATATGGCTTTCCACTAAAGAACTAATTTCGGTTGTAAAATAAAGTTTTTAATTTTAATTTTTTGTAAAAAAGGCAGCAGAAAAGCTACCTTACCCATAAAAATTTGATGAGATTGTTTTAGAAGATCACCAATTTTTAATAATGTTTTGAAAAAATTGTATGGCTCATTTTTTATAGTGTATAAATTGTTGGTATATTAAGACAAAAAATTATGCACATAATGACATATGTTTAGAATATTTATGTAGTGGCTTGAGTGTAATCTTCTCAACATTTCTTTCTTAATTTTGAATATGTCTAAAAATTTTCTTCTAATACGCTAAACAATAATAAAAACCCTTTTTTACATAAAAAACTTATTGTTTTTTAACTTTTTGTTTTTTAATACATATTTTTTTATAAATAAAAGAATTAAAAAAACAGTAGCCTATATATAAAAAAACTAATATAATATAACCGAACATAAAAAGATTACTTTTTATTATCAATCAATATAACCATTTGAAAGGAAGATTATGAAAAAAGTAGCAATTAACGGTTTCGGAAGAATCGGAAGATTATTCTTACGTAGATTACTAGAAACTAAATCAACAGATATGGAAGTTGTAGCTGTTAACGACTTAACAGATCCAGCTACATTAGCACACTTATTAAAATACGATACAGCATACCACGCATTACCTGCTGAAGTTCAAGTTAAAGAAGGTGCAATCGTTGTTAATGGTAAAGAAATTAAGGTTTTATCAGAAAGAGATCCTGAAAACCTTCCTTGAGCAGAATTAGGAATCGATGTTGTTGTTGAATCAACAGGATTCTTCACAAAACGTGAAGGTGCAGAAAAACACTTAAAAGCTGGAGCTAAAAAAGTTGTTGTTTCAGCACCATCTGACAAAGATGTTAAAACAATCGTTTACAATGTAAACCACAAAGAATTAAACTCAGAAGACAAATTAATCTCAGCAGCTTCATGTACAACAAACTGTTTAGCACCAGTTGTTAAAGTTCTTGTAGATGAATTTGGATTAAAATCAGGATACATGACAACAATCCACTCATATACAGCTGACCAAAGATTACAAGACGCTCCTCACAAAGACTTACGTAGAGCAAGAGCAGCAGCTCAAAACATGGTTCCTACATCAACAGGAGCAGCTAAAGCTATCGGACTTGTAGTTCCAGAAGCAGCAGGAAAACTTGATGGTGTTGCAGTTAGAGTTCCTACAATCACAGGTTCATTAGTTGACTTAACAGTTATGTTAGAAAAACAACCTACAGTTGAAGAATTAAATGCAGCAGTTGCTAAAGCAGCAAACGAAACATTAGCATTCTCAACATTACCACTTGTATCATCAGACATCATTGGAGAACACCACGGATCAATCTTTGATTCATTAATGACTTCAGCTAAAGATACAGCAGATGGAAAAATGTATAAATTATACTCATGATACGACAATGAAATGTCATATGTTTCACAACTTGTTAGAACTGTAGAATACTTCGCAAACTTATAATCAAATAATATAAAGCAAGTTAGCATTAGCTAGCTTGTTTTTTTGATACAAAAAAGGCTACAGCGTAGCCTTAGACTATATAATATCAAGTTTACCATCATCATTAATGTAATAGGTAAAATCATCTTTAGTAATCTTATATTCAAACTCATCTAATTCATCTTTAAATTTTAGTCTTCCTAAATACATTATTAATTCATAAACCATTATCATAGCCTTAACATCGTTTTCACAATACATTTTAAGCGCAGGTACAGTCATTTCGTTTCATAAGTTATCACCTATGATTCCTGCATTTCTTTGCATTGCCTTTTCCATAGCCATCGTACCTTTTTGAATTTCTAGATCAGCATAAGGGGTAATAAGATTTTTAAGTCTTAATCCTAGGTGTGTAATGTATTTCTCAATCTTTTTAATTGAGTAATAAAACATTAAATAATTAATTGAAATAATATGGCTATTTCAAGAAGTTATTTGAAGGAATTTTTCATAATCTATATCATTTAGGACTTTAATTGTGTGATTTTCTTCATCATCTTCAAAGAAAACATATTCTCTAAGAAGACGATCTGAATTATCTACAGGTAATTTATCTGCTGAGTATCGATTAAAACAGTCAGCTAAATCAATAGTGTGCTGATTAATATGGAAGACAATGTGTTCAAAATCTTTTAATCCATTCGGAAATAATTCATTAAATTCTTGAATAAACTCTATGTTGCTTTGTGAACCATCTCCATTATTAATTTGTTTACGTACAAGGTTTAAAACTTCTTTATTTCTTGTATTTTCATAACTTTTATTGTAAACAACATACCCATCGGCCTTATTACAGTAAATTTCCTTAATCATCTTTACAATATCAATTAGCTTGATATTTAATGTATCTATAACAAGGTTCTCTTTGAAAATTTCTTGACCATTTTGAGTAAGGATGATTGATACTTGGTTAATCACTTGGTTATATGAAGGCACATTATCTATTATTGGATATAAGTTCATAAATCCTTCATAGTCATATCAGCATATTTTGGCATCTTTTTTATGGATATTTTTAATTACGTTTAGCGCTTGTACATTAAAGAAATTGATATTTTTTCTCATCTTCACAATTTTATTTGTAATTGATTCAAAAGCTTTCTTTTCTGCAGGCTTATAAGCGTTTCCTGAATAATAATCATATTTATTACCTAGTATATAATTTAGTAAAACTGCTCTCTCCAAGGCAGAAAAGTATTCGGGTAGAGTAAAGATGTTTTCATCAGTTTTTGGAATTATTCCATTTTCCATTCAAGATTTTACCTTGCTATCATCTTCTAAATTATCAACTGAATAAAAGTATTTAATTGCATCATAATTTAAGGATTCTTCATTATTGAAAGCATAATAACTTCTTATTAATAATTCGATATAGAACTCAAAATTTTCGAGTTGTCTAATTGTTAAATCGCCCTTACCCTTAAATTTAAATGGCAATTTATTTTTAAGAAGCTCTTCATAAGGGTGTACTCTTAAATCAAATTCTGTAGATGCAGAATCTAAATCAGGAGTCTCATTTTTAATAATTTCAACACCATTTTGCAGAATTAAGCCTGTTTTAGCAGTTTTTACGAAGCTAAACATATTATCGCGTTCATAAAATCCTGAATGCCCTAACAAAGTAGCATCACCAGTTCTTTTTAATACAAAATCTAAATCAATAACTTCTGATCTAATTTTTGCGCTACTTGATTTTGAAATACTTTTTAGTGGGTATGCTGAATAAGATTCATAAAATAGAATTTGATTCTTTTTTACAGTTTTAAGAGTTGCTGAAACTGGATCAATAATTATTGTTGAACATTCTTTTAATTCTATGTCATTGCGCTTTAAGATTTTTTGTAAGAATCAGAAATGATAAAATTGTGTATTTTTTGCTCTAGAAACATATGATAAAGTTGTTAGCTTTTTAAGTTGTTTATCATAAATCAGCCCATCTGAGATAAATTTAAATTCTTGTTCTTGATTATCAACTACATCATAGCTAAAAACTGGATCAATAATTAATTTGATATTATCATCAGCAATAAATTTCAAAGTTGTTTCTATTTTGTTTTCTAATTTATCTGTGCCACGGATGAATCTGACATTTTTAGGTTGAATATTGTATTTTTTAATATATCAATTAATAGCATCTTTTTTATATTTGACATATGAATCTAGTCTAATATTAATATATGACTCGCTGATAGTATCAAAATCTATTTCTTGTTTTACTTTTGTTTCGAAGTGATCGTCTTTAATTTCAAAAAAAATTTCAACCTCATCATCATTAATTTCTTCATCATCTGTTTCTATTATTCCTGCTTCATCACTTTCGATTTCTTTAATTAAAGCACGGTGGTCTTCAGGTGTGTATCCTCATTTTTTAAGGTACTCACTTTCAATGATTCTATCTTGAATATTGCTTGTGTTATATATCATTGCTGGATTGTTATAAAAAACTTTTTTAAAGGTATTTCATTTGATAATAACTGGTTCTTTTTGCTCCATAAACTCTCCTAAATCTTGACAAAATGCTAAAGCAATCTGTAATAATTAAAATAATTATATTATTTTCATGAAGTAAATTTTTAAGAAAGCAAGGAATTTATTAAAAATACTGAGCTTAATAATTTTAAATTTTAGAAGAAATAACCTACTGATTTTCATAATAAAGAGCAATTTTTAGCCATTTTAAGTCAATAAATATGAGATACATACAATCAATATTAAAATTGATATAGTGAGAATAACAAAAAGCATTATTTTTGCCTATTTTTCATAAAAAAATGAAGAAAATGGCTAAAAATATGCTCAAAAATGTATGTTTTATTCAAATGTGAAAAAATGTGGAACAAGTTACGAAAATGCCTTATTTTTAGGCTAATTAGTAAGAGAAATTTGTAAGAAAATTTAGACAAATTAGAGGTATAAATATTTATATTTATAAAAAAATAAAAAAAATATACACGCAATAGGAAAAAGTATTAAAATACAGATATGCAATTCGTAAGAAAAATACTTAAAAATAGGAATTTTACACAACTTTATGATATTTTCTTTACGGGAATTTTTTTATTAATTATTTTTGTTATGTTGTGTTTGATACCTGTTAATTATGGGTTATTTTTCGGATATGCATTAGGTGCTCTATTAATGTATGTCTTTTTTAAATTAAATTGAATAATTTCTTATTTCACGTTGATAAATAAGAAATTAAAATTGTATGCACTATTTATTTTGAAAACAACATTATATTTTGCTATAGTTGCCTTGATTATGTTTCTCATACTTCAAATTAACTATTCTCATTTAGAACATCTAGAACCTAAATTAAACAAACCTTACACCTTATTGCAAAGAGTTGATCGTCCAATCAATCTCTTTGCGTTCCTAGGTGGATTATCAACAAGCTTTGTTGCAATCTTGCTAACACAGATTACAATTAGCTTGAATAAATAAAAGGAAGGAGGCTTGTTATGGAAATGAACTTTATGGCTTGAAACCAACCACAGCTACTTTCTTTAATGGTTACTGTAATTGCTATTTTAATTATTAGCATTATCGTTTATGTAAAAGTTAGTCGTGTAAAAGAAGATGAAGCTCCTAAAGGTATTGCTCAAATTGCTGAAGCATATGTATGCTTAATTGATAATACATTTGATGATACAACAGGTGGTGATAAAGTCCAAAAATCAAGACTTTATATCTTTACATTAGCTACTTTTATTCTTGTAGGTAACTTAACAGCTATGATTGGTTTAGAACCAATTGTTACATCATACTCAGTTCCATTTACCTTAGCTTTAATGAGCTGACTTGGAATTTTCATAGTTGGTGCTATCTATCAAAAAGTTAGATATTTAAAATCATTTATAAACCCATTGGATTTACCAGGTAAAGTTTCACCTCTTATTTCCTTGAGTTTCCGTATTTATGGGAACGTTATTGGTGGAACTACAGTTATATACTTAGTTTATTCACTATTTGGATGATTCTGAACATTAATCCCTGGAATTGGAGCTGGTAACCACGAATGATACTTCCTTGCATTGCTAGTATCTCCAGCATTACACTTCTATTTTGACTTGTTCGGATCGACCTTGCAAGCCTATATCTTTACATTACTAACAACTGTTTATTGAGTTGTTGAATCTTCAGGAACTTCTGGAGAAGGTAAAAAGGATAAAAAAGCAAAAAAATCATTAAGTGAAAAGGCTGAGGAATGAACTTCTCTACAAGCTATTTACTAATATAAAAGGAGAATAACATGATTGAAACAGTTACAAAATTATTTGAAAACGCAGCTGCAACAACAAATACTGCTGCTGCAACAGATGCTGCTCAAGCTGCACAACAAGGTGCTTCATCAGGAAGTGCATTAACAACAGGACTTGCAGCACTTGGTGCTGGACTTGCTGCAATTGGTGTTCTTGGAACAGGAATTGGACAAGGATATGCAGCTGGTAAAGCTGCTGAAGCTGTTGGTAGAAACCCAGAAGCTGAATCAAAAATTCGTCTTATGTTAATTATCGGTGCTGGGATTGCTGAAACTGCTGCTATTTATGCTTTCATCATTGCTTTATTATTAATCTTCGTAAAATAATATTTCAAAATGATTACTACAATTACAACAAAACTTGCAGAAGCTACTAGTAGAAGCATAGATGCTCCTACAGCAGCAAAAGATGGGATCACAGAAAAATTCGCTAATTTAATTCCTAGTGTTCCCATGATGATTGCAACACTACTTGCCTTTGCTATTGTTTTCGCTATTTTAACTTGATTATTATATAAACCAGTTAAGAAAATGATGAAAAGAAGAGCTGACTTTATTCAAGGTAATATTGATGATTCAATTAAAGAAAAAGAATTAAGTCAAAAAGCTAAACTTGAAGCTAACAACAAGCTACAAGAAGCTCACAAGCAAGCTGATATTATAATAACTAAAGCAAAAATTAAAGCTAGCGAAGTATCACATTCATATACTGAAAAAGCTAAGGCAGAATCAAAACGTCTTTTAGAAGAAACATCTCAAGATATCACTTCACAAAAAAGAGAATTTGATTCAAATGCCAAAAAATACATTGTGACAGTTGCCACAGACTTAGCAGAAAAAATTCTCAAAAGAGAAATTACTCCAGAAACGCAAACCGAAATCATTGATAAATTTTTAAATTCAAATAAATCCCCAGAGGAACTTTAATTAAATGTATGTAAAAAGAAATGTTTCAGCTTATGCTGTAGCAATTTACGATTTGGTTAAAGAACAAGATAAATTTAAGGAAATTCAATCTCAATTTGAAACAGTTAAAGATGTATTTGTAACAAATCCTAAATTTGCTACATATCTTGGTAATGACCTTATATCAGAAGATGAAAGATTTGAAACTATTGATCTTGCATTTAAAGACTTCGATATCATTATTCGCAATATGCTTAAAGTTATTGTACAAAGAAGAATGACATCTTACATTGTGAAAATTATCATTGAATACTTAAAATTATCTAACAACGAATTAAAAATTCGGTTCGCTATCGTTCGTTCTGCTTTTCCACTTTCAGAAGAGCAACTTGATGCAATTAGACAAAAAGTTCAAAGTGTTACACGTAGAACTGTTGTACTAAAAAATGAAGTTGATCCTAACTTAATAAGTGGGATTCAAATCGTTTCAAAAACAGAAGTTTTAGAAATGAATTTATTACATGATTTAACAAAAATCAAAAATGAAATTATCAAAAAAGAAAATGAAAAGGAGGTGTAATAGATGGCTATTAGATTAGATGACATATCTGCGATTATCAAAGATCGTATCGAAAACATGGGTAAGACAGCAGATAGATCAGAAATTGGTCAAGTTATCTCAATTGGTGATGGTATCGCTGTTGTTTCAGGACTTAACAAAGTTCGTAACAGTGAAATCGTAGAATTCCAAAATGGTGTTTACGGTTTAGCTCTTAACCTTGAAGAAGAAACTGTTGGGGTTGCTTTATTCGGTAATGCTAACTCAGTATCTGAAGGTTATACAGTTAAAAGAACTGGTAAAGTTATCTCAGTAAACGTTGGTGATTCACTTCTAGGACGTGTAGTTAACGCTCTAGGTCAACCAATTGATGGTAAAGGTCCGATCACAAACACAACTACAAGCGAAATCTTTAAAGTTGCACCTGGGGTTATGACACGTGAAGAAGTTAACCAACCTCTTGAAACAGGTATCATTGCTATTGATACTATGATTCCAATTGGTAAGGGACAACGTGAATTAATTATCGGGGATAGACAAACTGGTAAAACAGCTATTGCTATTGATACAATCATCAACCAAAAAGATAAGAATGTTAAATGTGTTTACGTTGCTATCGGTCAAAAGAATTCTACAGTTGCTCAAATTGTAAACAAACTAAATGAGTTCGGTGCTTTAGACTATACAACAATCGTTGTTGCTGGAGCTAGTGAACTTGCGCCTCAACAATACATTGCTCCATATACAGGGGTAACTATTGCTGAATATTGAATGTCTCGTGGTGAAGATGTTTTAATAGTGTATGATGATCTTTCAAAACATGCTATTGCATATAGAACACTATCATTACTTCTTCGTCGTCCACCTGGACGTGAAGCATACCCTGGGGACGTTTTCTACCTACACTCTCAATTACTTGAACGTGCAGCTAGATTAAACAAACAAAATGGAGGTGGTTCAATTACTGCTCTTCCTATTATCGAAACACAACAAGGTGATATTTCTGCTTAT
This sequence comes from Mycoplasma tracheobuteonis, assembly GCF_054456995.1. NCBI lineage: Bacteria > Bacillati > Mycoplasmatota > Mollicutes > Mycoplasmatales > Mycoplasmataceae > Mycoplasma > Mycoplasma tracheobuteonis. The sequence goes on from NZ_JBTKTG010000001.1 coordinate 43,840, forward strand.
ATCCCTACAAACGTTATTTCTATTACAGATGGTCAAATCTTTACTAAGGAATCATTATTTAACTCAGGGCAAAGACCTGCTGTAGATATTGGATTCTCAGTTTCTCGTGTTGGATCAGCTGTACAAATTAAAGCAATGAAGCAAGTTGTTGGTTCATTAAAACTTGAACTTGCTCAATACAACGAAATGCAAGCTTTTGCTCAATTTGGTTCAGACCTAGATGACTCAACTAAGACAATTCTAGAACACGGAGCAAAAGTTTACGAATTATTAAAACAAGAACAATACTTTGCTATTTCACAACCTGCACAAGCAATTATTTTAGTAGGGGTTAAAGAAAGAATTATTAACCCACTTCCAGCTGAATATATTCACGAATATCGTGATAACGTACTTGCTTACTTAAGAAATGATTCAGAAGGAATTAAACTATATGCAGACATTGTAAACACAGGTAAAATAAGCGAAGAAAACTACAAACTTATCGAACAAGCATTAATTAAGATAGTTAAAGATATTATTGTAGGTATCCCTAACTACGATCCAAAGATGTACAAAGCATTTCCGAGCAAATATCTAGTTGAAGATAAAAAAGAAGCAGAATAATGGCTAACTTAAATAGCTTAAAAAATAGAATTTCAGTTGTTACAAACACACGTAAAATCACAAATGCAATGCAACTTGTTTCTACTGCAAAATTAAGACGTATTAGAAACGAATTTGCAAGTGTTGATGCTTACTTAAATTCATTAAAAGATACTTTTGATGAATTGATCTCACACGTTGAACCAAGAGATTTCTTTAACATTTTCCCTAAGAACGATAATGTTGAAGCTAACTTACATATTGTTATGACTAGTGACCTTGGTCTTTGTGGTTCTTACAACCACAACATTATTAAGTTGCTTAAAACAAAACTTAAACCTGAAGACAAAATTATTGTTATCGGTCTTAAAGGTTACTCAATGATTCAATCAATGGGAGCAAGCGATCAAATCGTGTTAAAATACACAGAAATTGGTGAATCAGTTTCTTATGAAATTGGAACACTAATTGCTAAGAAATCATTAGAACTATATCGCAACAAAAAAATCGCTAATGTTTTCTTTTACTACACTGAATTTATTAACAACATTTTACAAGAAGCAGTTGTGCTAAAACTCTTCCCATTCGATATTCCTGAAAAGAAAGAAGAAAAATCACAACAAGCTAATGCAACAATTGAATTTGAGCCTAACTCAGAAGTTGTGCTTAAAAACTCAATTCCACTTTATTTAGCAAGTATGGTATTTGGACTTGGAACTAGTTCTAAAATATCAGAAATGGCTTCACGTAGAAATGCTATGGAAAATGCAACAAAGAACGCTGACGATTTAATCAAAGACCTAAGATTACAATACAACCGTAAGCGTCAAAGTAATATTACTCAAGAAATTAATGAGATCGTAGCTGGTGCAGATGCTACATAATAAAAAGGAGGATAATTATGGTTAAAAACGAAGGTACAATAGTACAAATTCTAGGACCTGTTGTCGATGTTAGATTCGATGAAGGTAAATTACCTCACTTACTTAATGCTTTAACTTTAGAATATGAAGGGCAAAAATTCACATTCGAAGTAGCTCAACACATTGGTGATGATACAGCTAGAACAATTTCAATGGTATCAACTAATGGGCTACAAAGAGGAATGAAAGTACTAGATACAGGTGCTCCTATCGAAGTACCAGTAGGTAACGATGTACTTGGAAGAATGTTTGACGTTTTAGGAGATCCAATTGATAATATGGAATTCCCTCAAAATGTCGAAAAAGCTCCTATTCATGCACCATCTCCATCATATGAAGAACAAAAAACTTCATCAGAAATCCTAGAAACAGGGATTAAGGTTATTGATCTTTTAATCCCATATGCTAAGGGTGGAAAGATTGGACTATTTGGTGGAGCTGGAGTTGGTAAGACAGTTTTAGTTCAAGAATTAATTAATAACATTGCTACAGAACATAACGGACTTTCAGTTTTCGCTGGAGTTGGAGAAAGAACACGTGAAGGAAATGACCTTTACCACGAAATGAAAGCAGCTGGAGTTCTTGATAAAACTGCTCTAGTGTTCGGCCAAATGAACGAACCACCTGGGGCACGTATGAGAGTAGCTCTTACAGGTTTAACAATGGCTGAGTACTTCAGAGATAAACAAAATCAAGATGTGCTTTTATTCATCGACAATATCTTTAGATTTACTCAAGCTGGTTCAGAGGTTTCAGCCTTACTTGGGCGTATGCCTTCAGCTGTTGGTTACCAACCAACACTTGCAACAGAAATGGGTGCTTTACAAGAAAGAATTACATCTACACGTAGAGGTTCTATTACTTCAGTTCAAGCAGTTTATGTGCCTGCTGATGACTTAACAGACCCAGCTCCTGCTACAACATTCACTCACCTAGATGCTAAAACAGTTCTAGAACGTAGTATTGCAGCTTTAGGTATTTACCCTGCAATCGACCCACTTAACTCTTCATCAAGATTACTTGATCCACTTATTGTTGGACAAGAACACTACAACGTAGCTCAAGAAGTTGTAGCAATCTTACAAAGATTTAAAGAACTTCAAGATATTATTGCTATCTTAGGTATGGGTGAACTATCTGAAGAAGATAAGAAAATTGTTGCTAGAGCAAGAAGAATCAGAAACTTCCTTTCACAACCATTTACAGTTGCTGAAAAATTCTCAGGTATTAAAGGACAATATGTACCTTTAAGTGAAACAATTAGAAGTTTTAAAGTTATTCTTTCTGGTGAATTAGATGAATATCCAGAAGATATCTTTAGATATGCAGGAAGCATTAATGATGTTATAGAACGTTATAACAAACTTCATAAAGAAACTAAGCTTCAAGAAGCTGAAACTCAAGTAGAAGAAGATCAAGAAATCCAAGCTGATGCAGTTAATAGCGAAGCTGATGAGCAATAATGAGTGATAACAACGTACACTTAATTATTACAGTACCTAGTGGAATTTTCTACGAAGGTGATGTTAGCATCGTAACCTTGAAAACTGCTTCAGGTTATATTGGTCTTCAAGCTGGACGTACACCACTTTTCTCAAATATTGAAATTGGTAGTTTAACTATCGGATGAGAAAACCACCCTGATACAATTAAATGCTACATTGGTGGTGGATTAGTTTATGCTGATGCAAATAAAATCAATATCATAACTGACGATATTATAAATGTTAAAAATATTGATGTTCAAAGAGCTCTTAGAGATAGAGATGCACTTCTTCGTCAAATTGAAGAAGCTTCACATAACGAATCTATTGATAAGCTTAAACTTGAAACCAAGTTGAAAAAAGCTCTTCTCAAAATTGATGCATACAATAATTTCAATAAATAATAATGGTAGCCATTTGGCTACTTTTATTATGCCCTTGAGGCATCCTAGTATGCTGCAAGGGCATAAATAAAACTAGGCCATAGGCCTAGCTGTATAATAAGTAACCACGTTCAAGTGCTTCAAAGTAAGCTTCTTGAAGTGTAATTTTTGGTTCTGGTGAATATTTATCGATGTATCCACCACGGAAGTAGTAAATATATACTAATAATTGGCTACGTTGGTAATTTCTGTCACTAGCTCAAGTTCCAGGGTCTCCAACGATAAATCAATCGTTATATGATGATCTTCCTCTATTAGCTCCAGCTGCGAATCTAGCTTCACTAGGTAGAGCATCAAATTCAGGAACTTCATCACGCATTTTTAAGAATGCATCTCCAACACCTTGTCTGAATAGTTTTTCAACAGTTATAGGTGATCAACTACTTCAGAATAATTTATCTAAATCACCTTTTTCTTTAATTACAAGAAGCAATACTGAAGATAAACGGAACATAGCTTTGTATCCTTCTGATTCAAGGTATTGCCCATTTGTTTCATAATCAACAGCTCCACTCATGATTTGTGAAAGTTGATATTTATATACAGGATAGAATAGAGCCTTGATTAAGGCTTTAAATTTACCAGGTACAGAGAAGATACCTACATCAAAGCTAAATCCAAAGTTAAGTTCGTTTTGAAGTTTTTTCTCTTCGTTAGCTTCTCTTGCAGAAGTTGCGACAACAGGATTTTCTTCTTCATTATTTTTAATAGGCACATTTAATAAGTTTTTAAGAGCTCTATAAATACCTGTGTTATTTTGTAATGAACTTGCTTCAAATAAACGATTAATTAATTTAACATAATTATCTGCTCCGATATTTTCAAGCAAGATTTCTAGGAAAGTATTCTTATTTAAGATTTTGTTTAATGAAATATTTTTATTATCTGCTGTAAGAATAATGCTTAAAGCACCTTTAATAATACCATTTGTTAAATCCTTCATTCTATTAGGACTAGCTTCGAAATTGGTACTCTTAATAGTTTCATAAATACCTTCAACAGCTTCATCTAATTCAGATGTTTCAGTTAAGGTTTTTAATAGACCATGTACTACATTTTTAAGCATTTTTCCATCTTCTTCAGATGTTAGATCGATGTTTAATGCATTAGAAATTGCATTTTGTAGAATGATTGAGGCACCTTTTGAAATGATATTATCTCTATCTTGCATAATAGCGATAAATCATTTCTTAAGGTGTTCTTTTGTATCTCATGCATTAGGTGAATTAAATAATTCACTAAGCATTGTTGAGTAAGAATTGTGTTGATCGTCTGTGTAAGTATCAACTCTATCAAAAATATCTCTTAATAATGCAATTAGTAAGTTAGCAAGCTCAGGTTGAGCAACTGCTTCAATTAACATATCATTAATTGCACTTGTAAGTTGTTCACGTTTTTGACTTGTTATTTTAGCTTGACGTTCTGAAGGAATTAAGGCGTTAACTAAGATATTTCCAACATTAAAGGTATGGATAATTTCAGCTATTTTTCCTTGTTTACCTTCAGCAGAGCTTGTAAGAAGTTTTGTGATTAAATCTTGAGTAATACTAATAATATCTTCTTTATTATTGGTAATTAGACTAGCTTTTAGGAATTTCTTAGCTGTCTTATATTCTGTAAATTCGAGTCCATTAAAGATTGCTAATCCAACTTTAGATGTAAAGTCACTAAATCCATTTGCTGACTTAATTGTGCTAATAATTGAACCAATCATTGACTTGAACATATCTGTTTCTTCAAATAATGATCCTAGATTATTAACAAATAAGTTAACCATTTTTTCTAGTTTAGCTTTTCCTTCTGCATCATTGCTGTAGTCTAATCCAGCAAAAACAAGAGCTTTATTTACTAATAAGTGAGCAATATTTCTTGCATAAATATTATCGTTAAGAACTGACTTAAATAAATCTATAAGAGCTGCTGTGGTATTTTCATCATTTTCTTTTACATTTAAGAATTTTTGAAGTCCGTGGAATCAATCTTTTGTTCCTTCAACATCTGTAGTGCCTTCAAGGTATGATTTTGTTACATTTTCAATAATTCCAGGAATTCTTTCATTATTCATAAATGCATCAACAAAGAATTTGAAGTTAATTCCAATAGTATCTACATCTTCTTGACTTAATGAAAGTGTATCAACAACTTTCTTGAAGCCAGCGCTTTCTTTTGGAATTGCATTTCAAGCAATTGTTCCAATTGAGAAGTTAGATGTAACGAATTGAGTAAAGTTTTTAAAGAATGTATAAACATCTTTTTGCAAGTTTTTAGCATTTACATCATTGATATTTGTTTTTAGAGTTTCGATAACTTTTTCTTGGAATCCATCGCTACTAAAAATCTTTTTACCTAGTGACATAAGTTTATTAGTAAAGTCACTAGTTGAAATTTTTAGTCCTCTTTCATTTACTAAATCAATTAAGGCATCAATTAATTGAGGGATTAAATCAAGTTTTGTATCGAATGCTCCTAAGTTGTTGATTAATACACCAATTAATGCTTCAGAGTTTTCGACACCATCAAATAATTGACTAAATGTTAATGAGCTGATGCTTGGTGCAGGGATTGTTTCAGTTCCTTTATGGTTTTTAATAAGAGGTAATCCTGCACTTATTTGACTTACATCTAGTGTTGTAAGTATTTTATTGATTGCTTTAGAAAGAACTTTAACAAAGTTTTCACTATTATTGATTTGGTACACTCAGTTTCTAATAGCTTGCACAGCTGCTGATTTAAATTTAGGATCAGAAACTAAAGCTTGAATTAGTTTTGAATATGCATCATAGTCTTCTGCTTTTGCATTTTCTTCTTCGATGTAATCTTCAGGCAATTTGATACTTGCAAATTTTTCTCAGTTTGCAGAGGTTAAAACATCTTCTAAGACTATGTGTAAGAAGCTTTTAGCTTCAGGCAAGTTTAATATTTCTTTAGCTAATTCAATTATTTCACCTGATTTTGCTTCAGGATTTGATTTTTTATCAGCAACTTGATAATCTAATTCATATTTATCAAGTAACTTATTAATTCCTGAAACTACTATGATTTGGTGAATTACATCATCACGTTGAGAAATATCATTATAGATAACATCGATTAACTTAATAATTGCATCTTTATTCTTAGGTAAGCTTTTAGCTTGTTTGAATAGTTCTTCAACAAATTTATATTTATTGAAATTAAATGCTTTCTTAAGATCTGCTTTCAATGAATCAAGAGCAATTTTAAGCTTATCATTAAATGCTTTAGCACTATTTTCTGGCGCTGTAATTGTTAAGATAGCTTTAATTAAAGCATCTAAAGTAGCATCCATTGATTTAGTTGCTTCAAGTCAATTAATTGTATCTAAAAGTAATTCTTTAGTTAATTGAGTTCTATCGACTGCTCCTAAATCGATGTGGAATATTTTAGCTAATTCATTAGTTACGTCTGTAACAACTTCATTAAATTCATCAGAAGCTAATACACGATTTAGAATTGATTTTAAATTTGTTTTAAGTGCATTTTGTAATTCGACATGTTTAAATGCACTGATAAATTTCATAGGATCAACTTTAATTAAATCACCTTCAAGTAAGAATGCAGGATCTTTAATAACATTGAAGTACGCTTTAAGTAAGTTATCAAAATCATCGTTTTGAGCCACTGTAGTAGACTCAGAAGTGTTATCAGCCTTACCGATAATTAAGTTGATTAAATTACTTAAGTGCTCTTTAGTTGTGTAGTTAAAGATATCGCTATTGATATTTTGAACTTGAGTTGAGATAAGGTTTTGTATTGTTCCATTATTTTTAAGAGCAAAGACAACATCTTCAACTATTTCAATATAGTTGCTGTAGTTTGATTTAATAAAGTCTAGGTTAAGTATCTTATTAACAAATGCAAGTGGAGCTTTCTTGACTGTTTCATTAATTAAGTTAGCTATATTTTGAGGAATTAATGCTGCATGAGAAACAACTTCTTCAGGTGTTTCTTGATTTCCGGCTTCTTTTAATCCATCAAATACAATTGAAATAACTTCATTAATTAATCCAACCTTATCAATAAGTGGTTTAAGGTTATTTGATAGTTGTTCAATTGTATTTAGTTTTTGACTTGAATAATTATCTGTATCCACACCAATAGCCTTAAGAGCACTTAAGATAGCGTGCTTAATAGCTTTTTGAATGTGTGTATTAGTTAATAGATCGTTAATGAATCCAAGAACATTTTCTTTAAGATCATCTAAGTTTACAAGTGAAACAAGTTTCTTAATGATGTCTGCATAAGATTTAACATCACTAAATTGATCCATGTGAGCAATAACGTTAGAAACACCTTTTGTTAATAATCCTTGGAAGTTATTATTTGTGAATGTAAATACAAAGATTTGTTCTAAATCATCTCTAGAGATATATTTAGTAATCTTATCAAGTGTATTTTGAGGAATTAATCTAAGAATTGAGTTAGTTAATTCAATTGCTTTTCTAGGACCTTGTTCTCCAAATTTAGCAGCTCAATCAGGAATTGAAGTTAGATCTTCGTTTTTGCTTAAATCACCTAAAACATTTTTAAGAATTTGTAAAATTTGAGGTTTGTTTTCTGTAAATAATTTTGAACCTGAAATTGAAGCAAATGTCTTAACAATTTTAGTTTCAAATTCATGATTTTGATCGTTAGTAATCTTGTCTGCAAATAATGTTTTAATAGCACCTAGAATATTAAGTTTACTAAAGTCAGCACCATTATTTTTCATATAACTGATTACAGTTTCAAATACTAAATCAGATATACCGAAGTTTTCATCAATTACATTGTATAAACCAACAATATTTTCAATTAATTTATCAAGATCGTTAGGTTCGATATCTTTAAAGACGAAAACAACTTTTTCATTCTTAAGTGCTTGTGAAACAGCAGCCTTAATAATGTCTAGAATTCCAGCTTCTTGAATTGAATTAGAGATTATTTCTAACACTTGAGGCTTGATTGTAGCGATATAAGTATCGTTGCTTACAAGTTTTTTTACTAAATCATTATAGTTGTTTGCTGATGATAAAGCAAGTTCTGGATTTTGCTCATTTTTAACATTAGCAATAATTGTTTTTAATGTTTCTTTAAGAATTGATTTAAATTGAGTTGAAAGAGCTAAGCTCTTAACAGCATTTGTAAGCTTGCTGCTATCTTGCATATTTAACTTTTCAGCAATTTTGTTTAGTGGAATTAATCCAACTAATTTATCTAGGTTATCTTCATATAGCTTGTTAGCTTGTGAGCTAGCAAATAATCTATCGATAAATTCATTTATCTTTGTACTGTAGTCTCAAATGTTTGATTTTAGTAATTCTTTTACATAGCCAAAGTCATTTAGGTTAACAAGTTTTAGGGCTACAGGAGCTAATTTAGAAGCAAAATCTCCTCATGAAGTTGCATCAGCTAATACTTCATTTACTTTAACAAGTAATTTTGTAAGTAAACTTGGATCATGGTAAATAACTGCTACAACTGTTTTTCTTACTTCGTTATAGAAATCACGTGGGAATGTAGTTTCTGAAGTGAAGACATTTTTGTTAATGAAGAAGTTATTTGCAAGTTTTTCAATAACATCAGTAACAGCTTGACTGTCTAAAATATTTTTGATTAATTTTGATAATTCTGTTGAATGTGATAGTAAAGAAGATTTCTTAAGCAATTCAAATGCTGATTGTGTTGGATTGCTCAATAATCCTTCTAAGTCATCAATTTCAAATGCTGTATCAATTACATCATTAATAACAACAAGTGTGTTTGTATCTTTTTGAAGTGTAGTAACTAAAGCTTTTAAGTTTTCTGCACTGACGTATTTGTCTAGTTTTGTGACATTTGCATCAATTTGTTTATTAATAAATTGTGTAACTTTATCTGATTTAAAGTATTTATTAACAAGAACTTTAACAATTATCTTTAAGTATTCCTTGTTGTTAGAAATAATTGGTGAATCAAGAATTGTTTTAACAAATTTATAAGGATTTTCCTTAAATTTAGTTGAAACAATGTTTAATAATTCGCTTGTTAAAGTTTTTAGAACTGAAGTAACATCTTGAGCATCTTTTGCTTTATTTAGAGTAGCAAATGCTAAATCTAAAATAGGTTCATAAATATCTAAATCTTTTAATAGAGGAAGAATGTTACTTACAAAATCACTAATAAAGGATTCTGTATAGTTATTTTGATTTCCTTCTTTAGCTGCAGTTACATAGAAATCGTTTAAGTTGTATTTAACAACATTGCTTAATGCTTTAACAACAATTTCTTTAGCTTCTTGATCTGCGAAGAATGATTCACTAAAGCCTTTAATTTGTTCTTTAATAGTGTCAAAATCTAAAGCTTTAAATGTTACTTTTAAAGCATCCTTGAAGCTATTAATGCTTTCAAATGTTCCAAATGATTCGATAACTTTAGTTAATTGTTTTGTAAAGACTTCTTTAACATCGCTGTTTGCAAAAATGAATTTGACTAATTTGTTTAAGTCTTCTTGAGAAACATATTTTTCAATTTGTTCTCTAATGTTTGCAGGAATTAATCCATAAACTTGTTTTACAAATTCTTCATCTGTAGAAATTTTGTTATATACGTTAGTTAAGATTTGTTTAATAAAGTTTGAGTGTTCTCTTAATAATGTTTCACCTACAATATGTAGAACCTTAATTGCATTAGGTTCAAGGTTTTCACCTTTAAATAGACTAGCAACTTCGTTTCCTACATATTTAAGTAGAGAAGCTAAATCTTGAGCATTTCCATCATTAGCAAATTTAGTTAATCCATCAAATAAAAGATCGATTAATTTTAATTTTTCTTGTGATTTAAGGATAAGGTCAAATACTGAAGATAAGAATGCTTTAAGTTGAGTATGATTATCATCACCTTCTACTGCAAAAATTCAGCTTATTTTATCGTTTGAGCTTAGCGCTTGGGCTAAAACAGAAACTAAAGCTTTTTTAGCTAAGCTAAATTCAGGTACATCATTAAACTTATTAATTACTCTTTGAACCACTGATTTAAGTTCAGAAATTAAGTCGCCATCTTTTAAGAATACGAATGCTAATTCTTTGAAGTTTGTAGCTGTGGCTAAAGCATTTTGGTTAGAAATAATAGCTTTTGTAAATGCTTTAGAAAGCTTGTTAAATGAATTTGATTTAAGAACTCTTAAAATGAATTTTTGAGCATCTTGTGATGAAATGTTGTATTTAGTTACTGCTTCAGGTAGCTGGATTTTTCCAATTAATTGTGTTAGGAAGTTAGGTTCATTGCTTGAAGCTAGTTGTTGTACTTGACTAAATAATGAATTAATGAATTTTTCGTATAATTCATAATCTTTTTTATCTACTGGATAAACTAATATTCCTTTAACTAAATCAAAAACATTAATATTTAAGTTATCAAGAATTAATTTAGGTAATCCATTTGTAAATGAATTTAAGTTGTCTGATGCTACAAATTTATCAATTACTAAACTTAAAATATTTGAAATCTTTTCATCGTTTCAAGCTTTATTTAAGGCTTTATCAACAATGTTTTCTAATAAAGCATCATATTTATCTTCGATTTGAATGTTGTTGTTTGAAGCTAAATATTTAATTAATTTAGCAAATGTTTTAGGAGCTTTGAAATCAGAAACTAATTTAAGAAGTAATGGTTTAACTTGTTCTTGAATTAGTTTTTTAAATTCTGCATCAGCAAATAACTTTTCAACCAATACACTAGGTGTTTTAACAAATTTTACATATTGTAAGTTATTGATAATAAAGTTTATTGCTTGAGGAATTAATGTTGTGATTTCTTCAGCATCAAATAAATCTGATATTAACTTAGTAACTTCATCTTTTTGGACATATTTATCAATATTTGCCTTATTTATTGCATTTGCAGCTACATCTTTAAGTTGTTTAACTAGCTTATTATTTACATTTAATTTTGTAAATAAGTAGTTAGCAATTTTCTTAATAAATGGTTTATTGTTTGCTAAAGCTTGACTATCTACAAAATCATTAATTAATGTTCAAGGATCATTTAATAATTTTTCTTTTAGGACATTAATTAAATCTGTTGGGATGTTTTTGGCTGTAGCATAGAAATCTTGGGATGTTTTTAAGGCTTGGATTGAAATGAATAATTGATCAATTAAAGGATTTAAAACATCTAATTTCTTAGCATAAGTGAATAGTGAAGACTTGATGTCTTTTGAGAATGAAGAAATTTCTTCATCTGTAATATTGCTTTCAGGTTTAATTGCTTCTAAAGCTTTACGCATTAAGCTTAAAATTGTATTTTGAATAGATTGATTATTTAATAATTCATCTGAAATTGCTTTTAAATGTGTTTTAAGAGCATCTAAATCTTGAGTTCCGATAAGTTTTTGAACAAGACCTGCTATATCACTGCTGTCTTTTAGATCATTGAAATTATCAATTAGGTTATCGATGATGCTTGAAATTATAGAGTTAGTATGTTCGTTAGAAATTATTGTGTTAAATAATGTAGCAAATCCATCTTGAGTAACGATGTCTTTAACAGCTTCTGGTAAGACTTTATAAACTACATTAGAAAGTTTTAGTGTGTGAGATTGAGCTACTAAATTGTGGAGTAATTGCTTAATAAATGTCTTGTTATTTTCAACTATTTTAGTATCAACAATGACATTTATAACTTTGAAAATTGAAATATTTAAAGCTTCATCTTTTTTGCCTAAAAGTTTATTTAGTGAGTCGTTTAAAGCATTAGTTAAAGCTCTTGAAATATTTTCAAAAGGTGTATCTTTCATTTCGATTAAGAATTGAGAAATGAAATCTGAAATAAATTGGCTTGTTTTTTCGCCTTTGAATTGAGAAATATTATCAAGGATATTAGAAATTAATGCATCTGATTGATCTTTAACTAAATTATTTTCTAAATGATATTGGTTAATTAATTTTCAAACAATATCTTGTAATGAATGCTTAATTGTTTCGTTGTTTAAGATATCTCAAGCAAATTCTGAAAGTGAGCTAGCCATTTGTTTAATGTTTTCGTCATCACTTAAGAAGGCTTTAACTAATTCTGGTACATTTTTAACTTTTTGGAATTGATCTGAGTTAGAAATAAATGTCTTAATTAAGGCGTTTAAAATATTGCTTAATTGAGGTGAAGAAATTACTGTATTAAGTAGTTTAGCAACATCTTCTTTAGAGATTTGTATTTTAGATAAAGTACCATCTAAAGCTTTAATGATTGCGTTAACAATAACATCTTGGTTCTTTTTAAATAAATTATCTACAACAGTGGTTAAAGCATCAGCAAGTTCTGCTTTATTGCTATTAATGAAATTACTTTTAGCAAGTGCGTTAACAAGTTTAAATAAGTTTTCTGATGTAAGTGCTTTGCTTAAAAAGATGCTTGGAATATCAGTTAACTTAAGCTCGTTAACTTTGTTGCGTTTAGTTAATTCAGCTTGGAAATCACCCATAATTTTTTGGATGACTTTATCATCAATAATTGCTTGAACAATTGATTCAAATCCATTTGCTCCATTGTTTTCAGCATCAAGAATTAATTTAGCAAGTTTACCTTCTGGATCTAATGATTTGTAGAAAGCACTACCAGTAACAGCTGTAATTGCTTCAATAGTAATGTTCTTAAATGTTTGAGACATTCTAAGAAGTCTTTCACCATAGTTATATGGTGAACGTGTTTGATTAATTTTTGTTAAAAATTCATCATTCTTATCTAAAAATTCTTGAGTATTTGCGCCAATAACTTCTTGAGGTGTTTTGTTAACTTTAATTTGGTATTTTAAAGTTAAAGCATCACCATCAATAAAGCTACTTGTTAAGTCGTATCCTTTAGGATAATCTACTAAGTTTGCACTTGGATTAGTCATCTTTAGATACATATCTAAAGCAAGTTTTTTATAACCTGTTGTGTTAGGGTGAATATCAAAATAAACATCTGAAAGGTCAGCTGAGTGTGAACTTCAGTATTGTGGATTGTAAGCATTTACAATACTTACACGGTTATTTGAACCGTAATCTTGGTTTAATAATTCGCTTAATTGTTTGAATGGTTTATTAATTTGGTCTAATAAAACTACAATTGGGTCAATTGGTAAATTGATTTTTATAAGGCCTTTAATAAAATCATCAAGAGATTTCTTAAGTCCTGACATAGGCATTGGGTAGGTTACAAGGTTAATATTGGCATTAGGTGCTAGAATAGTTAATTCATCTACTAGACGTTTTACACGAGTTGTAACTTCAGGAATTGTGAAGTTAATTGCATCATCAACAAATTTATAGATTCTTAAGTAATCTGGTTGCGGTTTCTTTAATTCATTGATAATAGCCATCGGATTAGCTTTAGCTAAGTGTTTTGTTAGTAAGAAGAAAAAGTCATTAGCTCCAATACTTAATGTAACTAAGTTAGCATCCTTAAGCGCTTCTTTAGTTTGTTGAGCAACTTCTTTAGCATAACCTTTTTGGAATTTTCCAAATCCAAGTCTACCAGCAAATGTTTGATCTAGTTTATCTCAAGATGGGCTATCTGTATAAGGATTTTCGTAAGCAACATCAAGCATCTTGATTCAATCAATTGCTCTAGCTCCTGAAGCAGCAAAGTTAGCAAAACTTTCTATACGGTTATCTTGATTTAAAAGTTGAGCTAAAAATGCAGGATAAGAAGCCCCTTCAATTTTTCCATCTTTAAAAGTACCTGGATAGTCTTGTAATAATCCTCCATCAAATCCAGCTGTAATTGAATCTCCTAAAGCAACATACTTAATTTTTTCATCAGCTTTAATGAAAACTGGAGAAACTTGTCTTACAAAGTTTGTTGATACTTCAGGCTGAATAGGAAGTGGTTCAGGTGGTGTAACTTCAGGTAGAACATCCTTGTTGGGATCAAGAGGTCTAATAGAAGGACCATCAACATTATTTCCAAATTTTCCATTTACAGGGTCATCGGCCACAATTGGACGTGATGAACCTGGCGCCTTACATGCTACAGTTAATGCACTAGCTCCTAAAAAAGCAACGATGCTTACTGTTGTCGTAACTAGTTTATTTTTTTTCATAATATCCCCTTTTGTAGGTATTTATTTATTTATAAATAAATAGTACCACAAAAGACATTCTTTTATACAATGGGGTATGGAAATGCTTTTATATACTTATGTTCCTATTTTTTAGACTTAAAAGTTTTTGCATAAGAAAAATGCTAATACTTTTTTATCGTATTAGCATTCTAAATTAGCATTTGTCGACTATTTAAAAGGATCGAAATCATTTATGATACTGTAGAAAATTTTGCTTCAATAGCATAAAGAAATTAGCTCACCTAAAGCTTCTTCACTGTTATTTTCAACAGCAATTTCTACTGCTTTAACATCATCATTGAAACTAGTTAAATAGTTTAAAAATACATCATAAGATTTCTCATTAAATTGGTTGATTGTATAGCTTTTTAACTCATCAATTACATCATCATTTTCGATGTTTGAAGACAGTTGATAATCAAAAAATCTTTGCTTTAGAGTTCAAAAGATTACAAATTTATTTCTTAATCCAGATAAAATATCTTCAGATTGTCAAGGAATATAATTTGGAAATAAAGTAGAAGTGTTTAATATGTTTTGTTGTAGTGTTGTCTTATTTAAAGATGAAGCAAAAAACTTAACATATTTGTCTAGGAATAAGTCATAAGCGATATTTTGATTAATGAAGCCACCTTGTTGATTCATTTGATCATTTTCGACTAAATAAAGTGCAATTTTTAAAGCGTTATTGAAGTAAACATCGGGATTTAGAATGTTTTTACTTGCTTCCGTATATCCTGCGATTAATTTTTCAATATTAACACCTTGAGTAGCTAGTAAAACTAAACCAATTTCGCTTAATAAAGCATAATCAGAGTGAATATCGTTAGAAACAAAGAAAGCATTTTCTCTAGGTATTGAGATATTATCTATCGTGCTAAAAATATTTTTTCTACCTATAAAATAAATAGAATTCTTGATCAAGAATTCACTTGATTGATAATTAAATTTTGAAATAAAGTTTCTAATAGAATCTTGTTGTTTATCATCATAACCTAAAGAATCTAGAAATAAAAGTGCAATATTATCTTGCTTATTATCATTTAAATAATGGTTGATTATTTTAGAAACAATATGCTCAGGAAGTTGCTCATTAATAAAAACTAGCTCAATTTTTTTGTCTTGATGATAGTCGCTAGCACCAAAAATAAATTGCAAGCATGCTCTAATTGCAATTTCGTTTTCTTTTTTACCTCAAATAATTAAGGTATTAGTTTTTCTGCGATAAAGTTTATTGCAAAAGTCAACAATACGATCAATTCCATTGATCTTGAAGTTTAAAGCAATATCGTCAAAACCTAAAAAAGAAGAGCCCTTAAAGTTGAGTGATTTGACTTTTGCAATTGTCTCACTTGCAACTTTAGCCTCTTGATTTAAAGTGTTTTTTTCTTGATAGTACTTAGGATTAATTGAGATCAAAGACATGCTTATTCCTTAATTTCTTCTTTATTTTGAGTGCTTACTTCATTAAGGCTACTTTTAGTAGTTGAACTAGGTTCTAGATATGAAAGTGTAAAAGCTTTTAAATTATCAAAACCATTTTTAGTTTCCTTAAGTTCATTTTTACGACTTTTACTGCTTGTAAAATATTGTTCACTCTTTAAAAAGTTAGGGTGATTTTTCTTAAATGATCCTATATATTGTTGTGTAGTTGCATCAAAACCAATAATAACGAAGTTTACAATATCTCTAACTTGAAGCACGTCATACACTTGAGTTTTATAGAAATCAGTAATTTCATTTCTATATATAATAATTTTATTATTTAGCTTATCTTCTAAAAGCGCGAACTTGCTTCCTGTTTTTGTTACCTTAGCAGTGACAACTTGTCCTGTTTTATACATTAATTTTGTTTCCATATAATAGAATTATAAAACAGTTTTTATTAAATAGAGTAAATAAACTACTTACTGATTTAATGTTTTAGTCTCTTGCAAAAATGTTTTATAATTAGCGAGCTAAAAGCTGAAAAAGGGAAATCAATTTTGTTTTATTTTACTTGCATATAGCTATAAAAGTCGATTTTTGCCCGAAAATAGCTAATATTTTTTATTTTTTTCCATTTTTTAGTACTTTTAAGCTTATATTATAGAGCTAAACGAAAATGTAAAAATATTATAATTTTACTGTTTAATGTTTATAATTTTTATATAAAGAAAAATGTAAATAACCTATTCAAGGTTAATATGCAAATGAAAGAGGAAAAAATGAAACGTTTACAATGTTTATATAGACCAAATAAAGATAAAAACTATCCATGAGCCTTAAAACACCCAAAAGTAGATAGTCCTTTAGCTTTATTTAAGTCACGTAAAGATGCTATGACTTGATTCTTATCATTAGGATATGATTCTGCTACATGATTCCAAACTGATAAGAAAATCTGAGGTGGATTAGTTATTGCTGAAAAAGAAGAAAGAAAAAACAAAGAAGTAATGGTATATGAATTCAACGTTGATAAATTCGATGGTGGATTAGAATATGATGCTACAGCTACAGAATTAGCTATTGATACAAAAACAGGATTAAGAAACGAAAAAGAAGCAGAAAAGAACTTAAAAGAAGTTGTTGACTTCAAAATCTTAAAAGATCCTGAAACATACTTCCCTGTAGATGATGACTTCAAAATCGAAAGAAAGAAATCAGCAAAAGACTTAGAAATCGAAAAATTAAACAAGAAATTAGAAGAATTATCAGCATTATTATCTTCAAAACACACAACAGACTACGATAAAGAATTACAAGAACTTTACAAAAAATTACAAGACTCTAACTCAGATAAAGAACAACTTTTAAAAGAAATTGATGAACTTAAAGCAAAATCAGAAAAACTTGAAAAAGATGCTACAAAAGAAGTTGTAATCGATGAAGAAGTTGTATTACCAGTTGTAACAGTTTGCGAAGATAAAATTGTAGAATATGCTTACATCAGAGACTTACCAGTTGAAGAACAATTAAAAGTTTTAGCTGTATATGCTGCAAAAATGCGTCGTACAGTTTCTGAATTAGAATACTCAGAAACATCAGTAGAAGATGTTAAAGCAATCGAAAAGAACTTCAAAGATGTATTAGAAGTTGCTAAAGCATTAGAAAAAGACTTAGAATCAGAAGATCTTAAAGAATTACTTGCTGCAATTATGTACTCACTTACAAAATCAGTACAAGAATTTGATGCAAAAATTATTGGTAAACCAGAAATTGCTAACACAGCTGAAAATTGCATTTACTCAGTATGTTCATTAAATGGAAACATTAAATTAGCGCAAAAAACATCATACGTATTATTCAATGAATACCATGTTGGATTTGTACCTAAAGATGAATACCACTACGCAATCTTCATTGGTCACGATGCTCAAAGACAACACTTTATGGTATTCCAAACACCAGCTGAAGAAAAAGTTCAAGAAGCGCCAGCTCAAGCACCAGTTGAAAGAGTTGAAAGTGGAGTAAACTGATTTGCTATCTTCTTACTAGCATTATCATACGGAATTTTAGTAACATTAGTAATCTTAATGGGAATTGGAATTATCCCAACTGCATAGTTAAAAAATTAAAGGCACGCAAGTGCTTTTTTCTTACTTTTCTTAAAAAAATCTAAAAAATATTTTTATTTTTCAAAAATTGTGCTATTAAAAAATATTATTTTTTAATAATGTGGTAAAATAGCAATATGCTAAATAACAAAGACTCCATGCTGACAATCGTTAATCATTTAAAAAATAGTGGATTTGTATTTCAAGGAAGTGAAATCTATGGAGGATTATCTAATACTTGAGATTACGGACCACTAGGTGCTTTATTAAAAGACAACATAGCAAACGCTTGAAAGAAAGAATTTGTTTTAAGAGAGGGTAACAATTTCTTAATTGATTCAAAGATTTTAATGAATCCAAACGTTTGAGTAACATCAGGACACGTATCTAACTTTTCAGATCCTTTAATTGAAAACAAAGTAAATGGAAAAAGATACAGAGCTGATAAATTAATTCAAGAATACGATGAAAGCATAATTCCAGAAAAAATGACTTTTGAGGAAATGACTCAATTTGTTAAAGACCACATCAAAGAGTATGAAGGCGAAAAAACAAATTGATCTGAAATCAAAAAATTTAATTTAATGTTTGAAACTTCACAAGGGGTTATTGAAGGAGCAAAATCAAAAGTTTACTTAAGACCCGAAACAGCTCAAGGTATATTTGTTAACTTTAAAAACGTACAAAGAACAATGAGAGCTAAATTACCTTTTGGTATTGCTCAAGTTGGAAAAAGCTTCAGAAATGAAGTTACCCCCGGAAACTTCATTTTCAGAACTAGAGAATTTGAACAAATGGAACTAGAATTCTTCACTAAACCAGAAGAAGCTAGCCAATGATTTGATTACTACATCAATAAGGCATATAACTTTGTGCAAAAATTAGGAATCAAACAAGAAAGCATCCGTATCAGAGCTCACGAGCAAGAAGAACTTTCTCACTATTCTGATGCAACAAGCGATATTGAATTTAAATTCCCATTTGGATGAGGTGAACTTCTTGGCGTAGCCAACCGTACAAACTACGATTTAACTTCACACATGAAAGCAACAGGAGAATCATTAGATTATCTTGACCCAGAAACTAATACAAAGATTATTCCTTATGTAATCGAACCAAGTATTGGTTTAGATCGTTTAATGCTTGCTATTATTTCAGATGCTTACTGTGAAGAAACATTAGCTGAAAACGATACAAGAGTAGTGCTTAAATTTACATATGATTTAGCGCCTTACAAAATAGCTGTTTTACCACTTGTTAAAAAGCTATCTGAAACAAGTAAAGAAATTTATGCTAACTTAATTGACCAAGGTATTTCAGTTACATATGATGAAGCTGGATCAATTGGTAAAAGATATCGTCGTCAAGATGCAATCGGAACATACTGATGTTTAACAGTTGACTACGATACACTTGAAGATAACTCTGTAACATTAAGAAACAGAGACACAATGGAACAAGTTAGAGTTGAAATCTCTAAGCTAAATGAATTTTTAGCTTCTCATAAATAGTTAAATTTGGAGAAAAAATGGAAAGTAGAAGAATCCCGACTGAATTAGTAAATCAGATAATTACTAGTTCTAACATAGTAGATGTGATTTCCGAATTCATTAATCTAACGAAAAAAGGTAATAACTATGTTGGAATATGTCCATTTCACGAAGATTCAACTCCTAGTTTCACAGTTTCTCCACAAAAACAAATTTTTAAATGCTTCCCTTGTGGAGCGTCAGGTAATGTTGTAGGTTTTCTACAACGGATAAAAAATTGAAATTTTATTCAAGCAATCGAATATCTAGCACAACAAGCTGGAATTACATATGACTTTAGTTCATATAAAAATAATGAAAATATCTCTACATATTCTCAAGAAACACTTGAACTAATTGATCTACTTTCTATAACGAATTCATATTATAAAGTTCAAGTTTTAACATCTCAACCTGCACTTGAATACCTCAAACATCGTGGACTAGATGATATTGCTTTAAGAGAGAAATTTGATATTGGATATGCTCCTAAAAATAAAACGCTTGAATATCTTAAATCATTAAAATATGATACAAGTTTAATGTTAAAGGCAGGATTAATCAACAATGATTTACACGAATTATTCTGAGATCGTGTTACATTCGGAATTAGAAATGAATTTAATGAACTGGTAGGGTTTTCGGCTAGATCCATTGAGCCCCATCCTGTAGCGAAATATGTAAACTCGCCTGCTACTGAATTATTTAATAAATCTAAAATACTATATAACTTTAATAATGCTAAAGAAGCAATTGCAAGTAAAAAAGAAGTTATTATAGTTGAAGGATTTATGGATGCAATTGCATTATATAAAGCCGGAATTACCAATGTGGTAGCTCTAATGGGTGTAGCCTTAACTAAGGAACACTTAAATCTAATCAAAAATAATAAAGTAATTTTATTCCTTGATAATGATGCAGCCGGTATTGATGCAGCACTTCGTACAGTTAAGTTGCTTTTAGAAAATAATTTTGCAGTTTCCTTAATTGAAAATAATTATTCTAAGGATGCTGATGAAATCTTAAATACCTATGGGGCTGAAACTTTGGTGGATTTAATAAAGAATTCTCAAGTATCGGCAGTTAACTTTATTTACGAAAAATTAAAGTTAAAACATAAGGTAGATGAAATTAAAGATTATGAAGCCTTTTCTAAATTTATTTTAGTACTTAAGTCTTACATTGATTTACTAGACTATGAACAACAAAAATATATAGCGAGCTTATTACTTTCTCAATATAACTATACCCTAGAGATAAAAGTAAGTGAAAGTCATCCTGTATATGAAATTTATAATCCAAATAATTTCACTACAGATTATAAAAATACTAGAAACTATCAAGAAAAGCTTAATTTGCTCACTAATCAAAATCGTTTAGGACTACTAATTAGGGCTATGAGTAATGAAAATATTCTTGAATTGCTAAAAAGTACAAGTGATGTAGGTTTACTATTTGTAAAGCCTGAAAATATTAAAGAACTATATGAATATACAATCAAGCTTGAAAACAAGCAAGATGCTGATGCGATTTTTGCTAAAATCAAGGACTCAATAAATGCTATGTTAAATACTATTGATAATGATTCAGAAATTAATAATGCTATTATCAAAGATTACATAGATGAAAATATACAACAAGCTCAAATTAAGAATGGTTCATCAATACCATTACAACCAATTTTGAGCGAACAAGTTACTGAATGAGAAAAGTTTAAAAACTTTTTATACCCAGAGACAGGAAATATACCTGTTCCAACTTATATACAAGACCAAATAAGTCTACTAATTAAATATAAACACAAGCGTCTAACGCTTAAGAAAAAATAGGAGGTTGTATGGATAATAAATTTGACTATAACACAGTGATTACTTATCTGAAACAACAATTAAAACACAAGCATAAGGATTATTTCACTCAAGACGAATTATTAGAAGTTTTAGCAGCTAAAAACTTATTTATTGATGATGCTGAATTCGATGATTTTTTAGAAGAACTAAAAGATAATCACATTATTGCTGAAGATGAAGAAGAATTTTTAGATGGTGATTACTCAGCAGACGATTTCTTAGAAGAAATTAATCAAGACAAAAAAACATCAAAAAGCAAGTCAAAATCTAAATCAAAAACAACTGAAGATCTTGATTTATATGATGAAGATGATGCGCCGGAATTAAATAGCGATGAAATTGATTTAGATTTTGTCGAAGATGATAAAGATGACGATTTTGTTGATGATGATTATGTAGAAGAAGATGAAGTTGATGAAGACTACTACAAAATCCCAGACGAAGAAATCGAAGATGATGAAGAAGAAGACGAAGATGAAAGTGAAGAAGAAGACGAAAAATTAAATGAAGTCTTCTTTGAAGAAAACGATGATTTAGACATTAACCTTAATGCACTTTCATTTGATTATGTTGAAGCTATCGACCTTAATGAAACACCTAAGAAAAAAGCTGACTTATCAAACAAGCTTACTGAAACAAATGATATTGTTAAATGATACATGAGATGAATTGGTAAGTATGGTGAACTTCTTACTGTTGAAGAAGAACGTAAGCTTGCTGAACAAATGGAAAAAGGTGGATTCAGAGGAAAAAGAGCTAGAGATAAGCTAATTCAAAGAAATTTACGTCTTGTTATCAATAATGCTAAAAAATACAAAAATAGAGGTCTTTCATTTATCGATCTTATTTCTGAAGGTAACTCAGGTATTTTAAAAGCTGTTCAAAAATATGATGTAAATAAAGGGTTTAAATTCTCTACATATGCAACATGATGAATTCGTCAAGCAATCACTCGTGCTGTAGCTGATCAAGCTAGAACAATCCGTGTTCCTGTTCATATGGTTGAAACAATTAACAAGATTTCAAAAATCGAACGTGAACTACAACAAGAATTAGGTAGAGAACCTAGCGATGATGAAATTGCAGAAAAATACGGAAATGGCTTTGATGCTGCTAAAGTTAGATACATTAGAAAAATTAATATCGATCCAATCTCTCTAGATAAACAAGTTGGAAAAGAAAATGATTCATCATTCAGTGATTTTGTTAAAGATGAAAACATTATTTCTCCAGTTGACTATGCCTCACACGAAGAATTAAGTGAAATTCTTGAAGATATGATTAATGAACTTGATCCTGAAGATAAGAAGGTAATTTGTAAACGTTTTGGTGTTGGTGTAGATGAAAATGGTGAAAGATACCGTGTACACTCTCTTGAAGAACTTTCAATTGATCGTGGTGGAGTTTCAAAAGAACGTGTTAGACAAATTGAAAATAAAATTCTACGTAAGTTAAAAAGTAATGTAAAACATGGTAAAAACTTAAAGGATTATTTAAAGAATTAATATGCCTAAAGAAAAAAGTTTAAAAATAAAAGACTTTATTGCTATCGTGAATTCAATGTATCCTAATGAAAATAAAGAAATTTGAGATCCATCAGGATATAGTGTTAAAACATTGCAAAGTAAACGTTTTAAAGGCGCTATACTAGCAATTGATTTAACTTTTGAAGTCTTGCAAGAAGCGATAAAAAATGATTGTAATGTAATTTTAACTCACCACCCTTTTAAATTTGAGGCTAGATGAGTTGATGAAGATAGAAAAGCTCCATATAAACGTGAGATTTTAGCTTTACTTAGAAAACACCAAATTACAGCCTACTCTATGCACACAAATTATGACTGTGATCCTTATGGAACTTCATATCAAATTGTGAAGTATCTAGGACTACAAGATAATATGTTATGAGATAAAACACAAACTTTTTCAGCTGTGTTTAAGGCTGATAAATCATTATTAGAATTAAAAGACTTATTAAAAGATAAAATAAAACTAAATGAATTTAGAACAAATGTTGCTAAAGAAGATTACAATAAACCTATTAAAACAGTAGCAGTATTATCTGGTAGTGGATATATAGGTCAAATTGTTGATTTAGCAAATCAAGTTGATTTAATTATTTCAAGTGATTTTAGATGGTCAGATTGAATAGTGTTTGATCAAAATAAAATCAATATTTTAGAAGTACCACACTTAGATGAACAAGTATATGCATGACATATGTATGAAATTCTAACCAAAATGCTTCCTGAATATAAATTTGTTCTAAAAGAAATAAAAGAACCATATCACAATTTATAATGTTTTAAACCCCTTGAATATTCGAGGGGTTTATCATTTTATTTTTAAAAATCAAGAAATTAAAAAAGTATTAAAAATTATCTTTTCCTAGGAAAATGCTATTCTCAAGCATATTATTATTGTGTAAACATTAATAATAGATAGGAGAAGTTATGAAATATATAGATTCAATTATTAAAGGTGATTCTATTGAAGTACTAAAAACCATACCAGATAACTCAATAGATTTTATATTTGCAGACCCACCTTATTTTATGCAAACTAGAGGTCAATTATTTAGAGTTGAAGGAATAAAATTCAATGGAGTTGAAGATGCATGAGATAAATTTGAAGATTTTCAGCATTATGACCTATTTACCATTTCTTGACTTAAAGAATGCAAAAGAATCTTAAAACAAAATGGAACTATTTGTGTAATTGGATCATTCCAAAACATCTTTAGAATAGGCTACTTTATTCAAAATTTAGATTTTTGAATTCTTAACGACATTATATGATATAAATCCAATCCAGTACCTAATTTTGCAGGAACTAGATTTTGCAATGCTCATGAAACAATGATTTGAGCTTGTAAAAATAAGAATTCTAAATTCACATTTAACTACAAAACAATGAAGTACCTAAACGGAAACAAGCAAGAAAAATCAGTTTGGAATATTGCTTTATGTAACGGAAATGAAAGACTAAAAGATGAAAAAGGTGTAAAGGTACATTCTACACAAAAGCCTGAAGAATTACTTTACAAAATAATACTAGCAAGTACAAAACCTAATGATGTAATATTAGATCCATTTTTTGGAACTGGCACTACTGGTGCAGTAGCAAAACGCCTAGGACGTAGATATATTGGTATTGAAAGAGAAGATAAATATATTAAAGCTGCAAGTGCAAGAATATCAAAAGTAAGAGTTGATAACAACCCCATTCATCAATTAGAATTAGAAGTGAAACCACCTAAAGTACCACTAAATAAGCTTGTTGATATAGGATTTATAGCTGTTGGAGATGTTCTATACACTAAAGATAAAATAGCTATGTGTAAAGTTGCTAAAGAAGGTAAAGTTCAAGACATTAAAACAGGTGAATTACTTTCAATCCATAAAATGAGTGCTAAATATCTAAACAAGTTAAATCATAATGGATGAGATTTCTTTTATTGTTATGACAGAAATGGTGATTTCGTTATACTAAATGAATTAAGATATGCATATAAGCAAACTAATGAGAATGAATCTAAGTCATAATAATGCGTTTGAAATGTAAATAAGTCTATCTTGTAGGATTTTTAGTAAATACAAAGTATAAATTTAAAAGCTCACCAAATTAGATGAGCTTTAAATTTATCTTCATTGCTTAATGCTAGAAAACTATTTTTCCAATTGAAAATCATTTTTTACTACTGTAATTATATTCTTCGTTTCGGGTATTAAACTTCCATCAATAATCTTGAGAGCTATATAACTTTCAAGGTATTTTTGTATATATCTTTTAATTGGCCTTGCACCATATTCAGGATCGTAAGCATCCTTAATGATTTTATCAATTACGTTTTCATCAAAGTCTATAATAATCATTTTACTATCGTAAATACGATTGTGAAGTTTATCAAGTTCAAGACGAATAATTTTTCTTAATGCCTCTGTACTTAATGGTTTAAATTGCACGATTTCATCTATTCTATTGATAAATTCAGGCTTCATAAATTGAAGTAGAATTTTTCTTAATTCATTAATAGGTACATCACCATTCTTTTTAATAATTTCGCTTGCTCCTAGATTTGAAGTCATAATAACAATTAAATTACGACAGTTGATTATTTTACCACTTGAATCGTTGATAATACCATTATCTAGTAATTGTAAGAAGACATTTAACACATCAGCATGAGCTTTTTCTATTTCATCCAGTAATAAAATGGTATATGGATTTTTTCTAATTTTTTCAGCTAAAGTTCCTGATTCATTGAATCCAACATATCCAGGAGGAGCACCAATAATTTTAGAAACTGAGTGTTTTTCCATGTATTCAGACATATCTAGACGAATCATTTGCTTTTCGCTATCAAATAGTTCGTAAGCTAGTTTTCTTGCTAATTCTGTTTTACCTACTCCTGTAGGACCAAGGAATAAGAAGCTTGCTAGTGGTTTATTTGGATCGTTAATATTTGCTTTAGTTCTTAAGATGGCTTGAGAAACAAGTTTAACTGCTTCTTCTTGACCTATAAGGACTTTATTTAGATTACTTTCCATATTAATAAGTTTAGTTTTTTCTGTTTCAAGTAACTTGTTAACAGGTATTTTAGTTCATTTAGAAATAATTTGAGCTATTTCTTCTTTTGTAACAATATCCTTAATTAAACTATCTTTTCCTCTTGTTGCCTTAAGCAATTCTTCTAGTTTAGTTTGCTTAGTAGGCAATTCACTATATTTAATACGTGAAGCTAGTTCATAATTACCATCGTTTTGAGCATTGTTCATTTTGAATTTAAGATTTGAAATTTCGTTTTGCAGTATAGAAATATCGTTTAAATGAGCTTTTTCATCGTTTCATTGTTTTGATAATTTTTCGATTTTTTCGGTGAGTTTTGCTATTTTTTCATTAAGTTCTAAAATAACAGGATCATCTTTTTTATGAGAAGAAAGTAGAGCTGCTTTTTCAACTTCAAGTGTTATTCTCTTTTGTTGAGCTATTTCTAAACTTTCGGGTTTAAAGTTCATTTCAGTCTTAATTGTAGCAGCTGCTTCATCAACTAAATCAATTGCTTTATCAGGTAAGAATCTATCTGTTATATAACGATTTGATAAGTTTGCAGCTGCGATTAAGGCATTATCATCAATTTTAACTTTATGGTATTGTTCTAATCTTCCTTTAATACCACGTAGAATAGTAATGGTGTCTTGCACACTTGGCTCATTTACATCAATTCTTTGCATTCTACGTTCTAAAGCTGCATCAGTTTCAATATACTTACGATATTCATCATAAGTAGTAGCTCCAATTAGATGCAAGGCACCTCTAGCCATCAGAGGCTTGATAATGTTAGCTGCATCCATACCAGAATTAGATCCAGCTTTACCGGCTCCAATTAACATATGAATTTCATCAATGAATAAAATTATTTCATTTTTAGATTCTTCAACTGCTTTTAGTACTTCCTTGAGGCGTTTTTCAAATTCACCTTGATATGAAGCACCTGCGATTAAAGAAGCTAAATCTAATTCAATAACTTCAGCATTTTTTAAATTTTCAGGTATTTGACCTTCTAAAATTTTAATTGCTAATCCTTCGACAATAGCTGTTTTACCAACACCAGGTTCACCGACTAATACAGGATTATTCTTAGTTTTCCTACTTAGAATACGGATCATTCTTCTGATTTCTTCATCACGGCCAATAACGGGCTCTAGTTTATTTTCTTTAGCTAAATCAGTTAAATTTCTTCCGAATTTCTTAAGTGGATTTACATTTGGTTCATATTGCATATCCATATTTACCTCCTAAATTAAATTTTATCACTTCCTTTTGCCTTATATCTTTAAGATTGGTTTTTAACAAATAAATTTTTTCCTAGAGATTGTGCAAAAAGTTCCTTTTTATTCACATTTTTTCATTTTAAAAAATGAATATTTTTATTTATTTGTGTTATGCTTCTAAAAAATAGAGACAAAAATTTTACCAAAACCCTTTGCATATATATATATATATATAAAATTATTATTGAGGAAATTTCCTCATACACAAATTAATTTTATTAATCAAATAATGGAGAATAAAAATGAATTTTAAAAAATGATTATTAGTAGCAGCACCAGTTGTTACAACAGCTGCATTACCTTTAGTTGCTATTTCATGTAATAAAAGTGCAAGTGGTAAAACATTGGCACAAAAAGCTGTTGATTTAGCAGTAAAAGCTCGTACCATTACAGAACCTGAACAAGCAGCTGAAATATTAAAAGAAATTGCCGACATTCAGAAACAAGTTGTAGAACTTTCAAATGATGAGAAAAAGGAATATGTAAAAGAATACAACAGATTAGCTAAAGAAAATGGACTTCCTACAGTTCCAAGCATTGACTAATAAATAATATTCTAAAAAAAGATGATACTTAATTATATAATTGTTTATCATCTTAATTAAATGTTTATCGACAATTATTATTGTCGATTTTTACATTTTCATAATATAGATTACCATATGTTGAAAAACACCACCAAATAAATGATGGTGTTATTTTTTTGCCTGCGGCATAGGCTTATTAGCTTAAAGATGATAGCGATTTCATAACTAAATCTATATCTCTATTTTCTAATTCATTAATAATGTGTAAGTAGACTTTTTGAGTAGTAGACATATTAGAGTGACCAAGCCTTTGAGCAACTGAGGCTATTGAAACTCCTGCATACAGTAAGACAGAAGCATGAGTATGCCTTAGCCCATGTACACTGATAACGGGTACGTTGGCTTTCTTACATCTTCTTTCTAAAGCATCATTAATTGTTGAATTATAGATATTATTGTTAATAAAAATAGGTTTATCTAAAGGCAAATCTTTTGTCAGTGCACTAAATTGAGTCGAAATCATTCAATCAATTTGAATTTTACGGATTGATGAGCTGTTTTTCGTTGGTTGAAAATCTCTTGCTTCCTTATAGTCTCAAGTTTTATTAACTACTACTATTTGTTTGTTAAAGTCAAAATCTTGAGGGGTTAAAGCGATTGCTTCAGAAAATCTCATTCCAGTTTTAGCAATAAGCAAAATTAATCAATCTGTATTAGGTTTAGCGCCTAATTTAAGCACTTTAAGTAAACTATGTAGTTCAAATTGATTAAGATATTTAGCTTTTTTTGTTCTTGGATTTTTTCCCTTAATAATAACCTTTCTACAAGGATCTTTTTCTATAAAACCTTCATCTAAAGCATCTTGAATGGCTGGTTTAAGTAAACGATGGAAATCCATTGTAGTTTGTTTTTCATGACTTAAGGCAAAATCATTAAGCAATTGTTGATATAGTAATCTATTTAAATCGTTGATATAAAGATCGGGTGCTAATTTTTTAATTCAGCTTAAAGCTAAATAATATTTTTTCAAGGTAACACTTCTAATTGCACCTTCTTTGTAAATTTGTATTCATTGTAAGTAATAATCTGATAATAATGTTTTTTTCATTGTAACTTCCTTTTAAAATTTTTATGGAAGTGTAATGCCGATAATTATATTAAAACTCAACCGAGTTGATTGAGTTTTGATTATTTATTATGCTTAATGAAATTATTAACTTCTTCATCACGATTTCTTGAAAAATTTCTACTACCTGAATTAGGATATTTCATTTGGATATATTCTCAAGCTTTGTCTTGATCTATTAGTTTATCAATATCGTCTTTTATACCATACTCATTAAAATTATTGAGGCTTGAGGCTTCTTCAAGCAAATCTTTAAATTTATCAATTTGAGTAATACCAAAATTATTGCAAAAGTCCATAATAGCTTTATCTTTGTCAGAGATCAAGAACTCATTTAAATAATCTCTAAAGCTTTTATCTTTTTGAATCACTATTGAACCACTATCAAGGCCATGTAGTAGGTGAATAGCATATTTTTGTTCTTGTTGGTTTAAAAGAACGAATGAATTTTGAAGTGCATCTATTAGCTTCTTTCTTTCTTCTAAATCAGGATTATTACTTGAGTAAGATTGGATTAATTTATTAAAGTTATCTTGAATATAATCAACATCAATTTTAAGAGAATTTTGCTCATTAATATATGTAGTTAATTCATAATTAGATTGTCCGACACTTATTAAAGATTTTTGAGCTGTGTCTTGTAGATCACAGTATCTACGTTCAAGGGTTAAATAGGTTTTATAATCTAAAAGATTTCTAGTGATTTTTCCATCGTGTTCGTAATCTTTAAATTCATACCCTTGAACTTTAGCTGATTGAATTTTTCTATTAAGTTGAGCAAATAAAGAAGCAAATTTATTAGCTTGTGGTGTGCTTTCAGGAACTTTAGCAAAATCCTTAATATCATTAGCGAAAAATAAGTTAGAGATTTGTTTATAAATATCATTGATGCTATTCATATTGTCGGGCAATTTATCAACGAAAATACCTTCTCTTCGATTTCCTGAGTAGTTATCGAAGGCAATTTCAATATTTTTAGCCATCAAGTGAGGACGACGGAAGTATTTGATTACTCCATGTGTTTTTTTAGCGTCATGTATACGATTTGTTCTAGAAAATGCTTGTACAAGATTTTCATAATCTAAAACCTTATCTAAGAAAAGTGTGTTAACAAATTTAGAATCATATCCTGTTAGCATTTGATCAACTACGATTAATAGGTCTAAGTAGTAGTCTTTATTGGTTTTTCCTTCTTTGATAAGAGGTTTAAATTTGTGAGCTAGTCTAATTGCGACATCTTTTTTGAAGTCAGCTCAGTCTTGTACATCAATAGTTTTATCAAACATTTTGTTGTAGTCTGCAATGATTTCTTCTTTTGCAAGTTCTTTTTCAAAATTCTTGTCTGTGTCACCTGCATTATCAATAGAAGGATCGAATAATATTGTGATTTTAAGTTTCTTATTAGGATCGCTCGTATTAGCTATAGCTTGCTTGAATTTTCTATAGTAAGTAATTGCTTCAGGAATGGAGCTAGTTGCAAATATTCCGTGGTATGTTCGTTCTACACTGGTAATATAGAAGTCATTTAATATTGCATCAACAACTTTATTTTGATATTCTTCTTTTCTATATTGACTATTTGGAATGCAATCTTCTATTCCTTTAACTCTTTCACCAGTAGGAGTTGTGTAACCTAACATAGGAGCCTTAAACATTCAATAATCATAAACTTGGCTATTATCTGATTTTGAATCTGCATCTTGACTTGCTTCTTCAATAGATTTATAGTTAGCTTGTTTTAAAGCAACTTTAGTTCGCATTTCTCTATCGTTGAATATTTTTATTGCATAAGTATCAAAAGGAAGAACATTCTTATCTTTAAGTCCTTCATATATTGAATAGCGATGTAGCTCATTTCCGAAAACATCAGTAGTGGTGTTTTCTTTTTTACTATTTTCTTCAAAAATAGGTGTACCTGTAAAACCAAAGAAAACTGATTTGTTAAATAATTTCTTAATGTTATTAAACATATCTCCAAAAGTTGAACGATGACATTCATCGACAATGAACACAATTCTTTGTTTATCGATAATTGAAAGGTCAGAATCTTTAATGTTTTCATCGGTAGCTAATTTGTTCATCTTTTGAATAGAAGTGATTATTAAAGGTTTTTCACCTTTAGTAAGCTTTTTGATTAAATCATAAGTACTGCTTGTTCCTACGATATCATCATCAAAAGTAAAATTACTATATTGTTCATATGATTGGTTAGCAAGCTCAATTCTATCTACTAAAAAGACTACACGATCGGCATATCCTGAATCAGCTATTAGCTTAGCAGCTTTAAATGAAGTCATAGTCTTACCTGAACCTGTTGTATGTCAGATATAACCACCTTTAGCAGCGTTTGTGCCTCAATACTTCTTATTATCGATTTCAAACACTGTATCATATATTTTATTTACTGCATGATATTGATAGCTTCTTAAGATTTTTAAGGTGTGATCTGTCGCATCTGCTACTGAGTATCTTCCTACTAATTCATGAAGTCTAGGGATAGATAAGAAAGAAGAAGCAACATCTTGTCAATCATCTATTTGGTTATGTTTTTCATCTGCTCAATGAAATCTATATTCAGGTTTAAAGTTCTCAGCGCTACCTGGATTAGCGAAATAAACCATTTCTTCAGGATTCATAGCAACAAAAATTTGTATTAATGAAAAGAAGTTATGACTAAAGCTTCCTTCTGTATAATAAAGCTTAATTTGATTAATAGCATCATTAATTGGAACACCTGTTTTTTTGAGTTCGATATGAACTAAAGGAAGCCCATTAATTAATAACATTAAGTCACCACGGTTATTACGATGGTTATTTTTAAGCATAGGTTGTTGAGCTATTTGATAAACGCTTTTACCACCAGAAATTTCTTTAGCATCAAAGATAAAAAGAGAAACTTCTTTACCATAGTTTTCAATGTCATCTTTATTATCACGTTTAATTGAAGTTGTTATACCCGTAATAAACTCATTAAGTTCATAAGGGGATTTTAATTCTCTTATCTTATCAAGTAATTGATCTTTTTCACCTTTGGTTAAGGGATAATCACCTAATCTGTTCTTTTCTCTGTTGTTGTTAAAGATGATCTTTGCTCAATTATCAATTAATTGTTCTTCGTTTGGATGGTTAAGCACTTCACCTCAACTTCTATTTTTTAATTGCTTAATAAGGGCTTCTTCAAATTTTGATTCTTCATTAAAAGCCATATTTCCTCCTTATTAACAAAACATCTTTTCTAATAGTGATTTTTTAATATTTTCAAGCTTGTCACACTTACGCTTATAAAAGGTGATTAGATTAGTTATTTGATCAAAAAATATAGATATTGATTTCTGCTCTAGAATATTATGAGGAACTTTAATTTCCATATCTGTTATCATATTTAGTCTGACTGAATCTACTGTTGCTTTTGCAGACATTTTAATAACTCTTTCATAAAAGAATGTAGAAAACACTCAATAAAAATATTTACCCGAAATTTCTTTAAAATTAGCTATTTTATAGCATCTTTGGTGTAAATCATACTTGCCATTTATATAATGAAATACACGACCTATATTACCATCACCAATGGTTATTACAGCTTCTTCATCAAATATAAATCTATTACTTTTTAGAGGAGTTTCAGATCTTATAAAAAATGGATAAATACCTGTTGCACTATTATCTTGAGTGTTGCTTAAGCCAGTTGCTGTATCTGCTACATTTTTAACCAATCGCTTTTCCCAAGCGTTAGTAAATCCTTTGAATCTTATTGCAGGAAATTGTTCACCATCACTTACAAACATCTTTTCTAATAGTGATTTTTTAAGATTTTCAAGCTTTTCAGACTTACGCTTATAAAAGGTGAGCAATGAATCTATGAGCATTATCAAATTAGATACTTTATTTTGCTCTTCCAAGTCTTTAGGAATTAAAATATATTTTTCTAATAAAGTAGGGAATTTAAAACAAGTTCTAACTCCACCTTCTTGGTTTAAATTAACGATTCTATTAAATAAATCAGATTTTAATCAATATCATAAGAAATATGCATCAACAACATCTTGATAAACCTTAAAAACTTCATACATTGGACTAATTAGTACCGAAACAGAGCCATTTCAGTATCCAATTGATCCGACATCTAATCTAGCTGGGTTATATGCAAAAGTCTGTGGAGTGATTATTAATGATTTACTTTTGTCAGCTATAGTAACTATTCCACCATACTTAAATTGTTCTTTTTGACTTATGAAACCATCTTTATTAGAAACAGAGTAACTTTCTAAAGGAAAAGAATGTACATTTCTCTCACCTGATTTATAAACGATATCATTAAATTGTTGCTTTTCCCAAGCGTCAGTAAAACCCTTGAATCTTATGGATGGTTTTAATTCATTTTTATTCATATAACTCCTTTGATTTTAAAAATGATGAATAATTTACACTTTTTATTAATTTTTTATCTAATATTATGTTATTTTTGCTCTTTATCCTTTGATTTTGACTAACTCTTGGGAAAAGCAAGATTTAAGCAAGATATGTAATATCTATGATGGAATACATGAAACTCCAAAATATGTTGATAGAGGTATTGAATTTATATCTGTAGAGAATATTCAAACACTTCAATCTCAAAAATATATTTCTAAAAGGGATTTTCTTTCAAAATATAAAATTCTTCCCGAATATGGCGATATCTTTATGACGAGAATAGGCACCATAGGCGAAGTAAATGTTTATCAAAGAGACTTGCCTGTAGCATATTATGTTTCTTTAGCTTTACTAAAAAATATTAATTGTAACCAATATTTTTTAAAATATCAAATGTATAGCCCTAGATTCAAGTTTGAATTAAGTAGTAAAACAAATAAGAACTCTTTCCCGATGATTATTAATAAAGAAGATATCAAAAAACTGAATATTTTTACAACATCGCAACTAGAAGAACAAAAATTAGGCTCAATATTTAATTATTTAGACAATCTAATCACCTTTTATAAGTGTTAGTGTTTTTTCTCATTTTTTATAAATTTTTTTAATATTTTTTTAATCAAAAATGCTGAAAATAACTAACACTTGGGAAAAGAGCGAGATATCAAATTTATTTAACATTACTCGTGGTTATGTATTGCCTACAACGATGGTAAAACAATTTATTAGTAAAGATTTTATATATCCCGTATTCTCATCTCAAACTCTTAACAATGGACTACTCGGATACTATAATAAGTATTTATATAATGACTGTATAACTTGAACTACAGATGGTGCCAATGCAGGTACTGTAAATTATAGAAAAGGCCCATTTTACTGCACTAATGTTTGTGGTGTACTACTTGAAAAGAATTTAAAACCAACAAGATGTTTAGCTGAAATTTTAAACAATAAAGCATATAAATACGTCTCTAAAGTTGGCAATCCAAAATTAATGAATAATGTTATGCAAAGCATCGACATAACATATCCAAAAGATGAGCATGAAGATAAGAAAATAAGTGAACTGTTTAATATTTTGGACAGTATAATCACCTTTTATAAGTGTTAGTGTTTTAAAATAAAGCATAAATCAAGGCTATTTTCAAAGTTAAAATAAGTAAATTTATGTAACACTTGGGAAAAGTGCAAATTAGATGATTTTCTAACAATAAATGATGAAAGAAATATAAGAAATGAATTTAGCAAAAATGATGTTCTATCTATTTCTTGAGAATATGGTGTTGTTAATCAAATAGAATTTCAAGGCAGATCATTTGCAGGTAAAACTCTTTTGAATTATCGTGTTTTTAACACAAATCAACTAATTTATACAAAATCTCCACTATCTAAATGTCCATTCGGAATAATTAAGGCGAATGACTATAAAATAGGGATTGTTTCAACTTTATATGCAGTTTATGATACGAAAAATGATTATTCATCTAAATATTTTGAACTTTATTTTGAGCCAACACATAAATTAAATAATTATTTACGTCCATTAGTACAAAAAGGAGCCAAAAATACTTTACTTATTTCAGATCAGGATGCATTAATGGGTAATGTTGTTGTGTCAACTAATAAAGAAGAACAAATTAAGATCGCAGATATGTTTATAAAGATAAAAGATATCATCACCTTTTATAAGTGATAGCTAGCAGTATTTTTTTAGTGTTTGGTTATATTTTTTAGCTTAAAAGTAGTTTTTTGAACTCTTCAAGACCTAATTTATCACTTTCGCTTGCTTCGAGTTCATCTAACATTGAAACTAATTCATTTTGAGCTTTAATAATTTCGCTTTCAATGTCTAAGAGTGTTTCTGAGTATTTCTTTTTAAGTTTAGATAATTTATCACAGTAGTCTTCTAAAACTACTTGTGGTAATTCTCTTAAAGAATCAATTAAAGGATTAATTCATTTAATTGCAAGTAATTCTTTAGCTTCTTGATCACTTAAGTTTTCAATAATATTTTTGCATTCAACTTGGATTTGTGCTTCAAGTTGCTTTTTAGTTTTAGCAATTTCTTTTTTAGAATCATTTAATTCAACTATTTGACCAACTCTTTTTTCAATTTCGTCTGGTTGTTTGTTTTGCTCAATTAAACGACAGTATGCTTTATAAACTTTTTTAGCTTCCTTATCTTCGAATTTGCTTCCATCTTCACTGAATAATTCTGGATAAGTTTCTTTATCTTCTTCAGTAAATTCATTAAATAGCTCTTCTACATTAGCTTCAATATTTTCTAGTTTTTGTGTGGCTTCTTGTAGTTTAGCTAAATCATTTTGCATTTTATTTTTAATTACTAAATCATAAGGAAGAATGTATCCTGCATAACCATCAGAAATTTCAGCAGTAGTTCCATCTTTTAATTTCTTAGATACCATATTGTCTACGACTTTAGTAACTGATGAAAATCCTTCACTTTGAATTATTTCTAAATCGTTAGAAATGTTGTTTCAATCATCATCGAGCAATTGGTAAGCTTTATAATAATCAAGCAATTTATCACCATCAAGAATTTTGTTTACTTCTGAAGCAATATTATCTTGTTCAAGATGAATATTTACATTATCCATATTATCGATTAATTGATTTTTTAAATAGTCAACTAATTGATCTAATGATTTGTGGAATTTATTTATGTATGCAACTACTTCCTTGTTTTTGAATAAAATATCTGAAATTTCTCCATCAGCAAAATTGCTATATTCATTGTTTTTGGCTGTGAATAAATCATTTTTTAATGTAGGGGATTGTGTTCATAGGTCTGAAAATTCATCAATTTCGTTGTTAGGAGTTCCACCTAGCATAGTTGCATAAATATCTCAAGATTCTGGTGCTTGATTTGAGTCGACATATCTAGGGATATTTAAGTTATATTCGTTATCTCTGATTTCTTGACGAGAAACCTTTTTAGCAAATTTTGCAATATCTTCTCTACTTATGTAAGTATCTAAAATACGTTTAATATCACTTGATTGAAGTTTGTTGTTCTTACCATCTTTAATAAAGTATTTAGAAGCATCAATAATTAGCACATCATCATTTGTTCTTTTCTTTTTAAGAACCATAACAATTGTTGGAATTCCTGTTCCATAAAAGATATTAGCTGGAAGCCCGATAATTGCATCAATGTTGTTGTTTTCAATTAAGTTTCTTCTTATTTTTTCTTCTTCTCCACCACGGAATAAGACACCATGAGGTAAAACAATTGTTAAAATACCATCACTATCTAAGTGATATAAATCGTGAAGTAAGAAAGCATAATCAGCTTTAGATTTAGGTGCAACACCATATGCAGCAAAACGAGGATCATTTTCTTTGTTTTCTGGATCTCAAGGTTGTGAGTATGGTGGGTTAGAAACAACAGCATCTACTAAAACAGGTTGAGCATTTTCGTGTCTATCTTCATAAAAAGGTCAATCTTCTTTAAGAGTGTCACCATTTCTAGTCATAATGTTGTCTGGTGAAATACCTCTCATGACTAAGTTCATACGTGTTAAGTTATAAGTTTTATCAATTAACTCTTGAGCAAAGTATTTGATTTTATTCTTATTGTTGTATTTAGAAATACTTTTTCCTATTGTGATAAGAAGTGATCCTGAACCTGAGGTAGGGTCATAGATTTGAATTTTATCTTTCCCTTGTAGGTGGTGAGATACAATTTCAGACATTAAAATAGAAACTTCATGTGGTGTGTAAAATTCACCAGCTTTTTTACCTGCATTAGATGCAAACATTGAAATAAGATATTCATAAATGAATCCAAGTACATCATAGTCTTGTTTATCATCCATTGGGATATCTTTAATAATGTTGATTAATGCTTTAATTGCAGAAGTTTGACTTTGTGTAGATTCTCCTAGTTTAGAAAGTCCTGTTTGTAAAGTGCTAAAGATATTTTCAAATACTTTTTTGTGAGAAGGTGAAATTCTTCTTTCGAAATCTGCTAAAGCATCTCTAACCATGCTTACATCAAATTTATTTCCAAGCTCTAATCAAGTTGAAAATAAATTTTTGTATGAAATGTAGTAACCTTTTTTATCTTGTAGTCATTTGATGTCTTTAATGTGATCTTGCACGTCTTGAGGAAGCTTTTTAAATTCTTCTTCATTATCCGCGATTGAAAGATCATAGTTTTCATCAATTAAGTATTTTAGATCCTCTTTAGTTCATCTGTTAGCAAGTAATTCCTTTTCGATTTGCTCAGATAAAAATTTGTAAAAAATGAAACCTAAAATATAGTCTTTGTATTCATTAGCCTCTATTTTAGAACGCATATTATTAGCTGAAGCCCAAATACGATTTGCTAGCTCTTGTTTATTCATATATTCCTTCCTTTTTCTTTATTGTAAAATTTATTATAAATAAATTTTACTATATTATCGCTTAAACTAGGTGTTAGTGCATTAAATGTTTTTTGCATCAATAAGCCTATAGCATAGGGATAAAAGTCATAATCAAATTAAAAAGCTAAATAAATAGAAATTATGTTCCAAACTATATTAAAATTAGATTAATAAATACTTACATATAGGTTAATAAAAAAGGATAAATAGGAGATTAATAGAATGCATTATACAAGTAATTGAGAATCACCTTTTACATGAATTGCTTTATTTTTAGGTTTTGTAATACTAATAAAAGGCTTCTTATTCCAAGGCTTTATTGACAATATAATAAGAATGTATTTTTTACCTCTAAATGCTAAACGTCATGAGATAAAGCTAAAAATACCTACAATATGTAATATTAAAAAATATAACGAAGGTTATCAGCTTGTTTTATGTGCTATAAAGCAAAAGATTAAATTAGTTATAATCTTTGATGCAATTTTATTTACTATATATCTACCATTTCAATCTTTATCCTTTACTTTTGCATTACAAGATGGGTATTTTACCTTTTTAAATGTGTTCATATGAGTAGCTGCGACAGTGTTTTTTTCAGACTGAGCCGGAATTTTGAACATGAGAAGATTAACCAAAGTTGATATAAGCGAGCAAATCCTTGTTGAAGGCACAAATTTAATTGAAGAGTTCTCATATAAAAATAATTACGAAGATTACGATAAATTTAAATTTGTCTTAAAAACTTATTTGCCTAATGCTGACTTTAGCAAAGGTGGAATATATGTTTATAAAATAAGATTTAATAAAAAGTTTTGATCTAGAAAAGGATTTGATGATGAAGAAATTGAAAAAATATTTTACTTTATCTTTTCAATGAGCTATCAGCTTGAAAACTTTTTAATAAATCCTGCTGAATCATTAGAAAAAATTAAGTATGTTTATCATAATTTAAAGGATTTAAATTCTAATAAAATAAGAAATAACTTTTAGAGCTTTATGCTAGGGCTATAAGTTCTATATTGAAATACTACAACAAGAATAAATAGGCTGTAGTATTTTTTCTTAAATTTTGACTAAAACACCTATGATATAGTAGTTTTTGGATTTAAACAGATAAATAGAATTTTACAGTGTATAAATTTAGATAGTTGTATAATTTAATTAAATATTTATATTTAATTAAAATATGAGGTTTTAATATGAAGAGTCAAAATTTAGCTAATGCTTTAAGACCTAAAACATTAAGTGATATTGTTGGTCAAGAACATGTTATTAAGTTACTTAAAAAGGTAGTTGTAAACGGAATCAATAGTAGTTTCTTGTTTTTTGGTGAAGCAGGAACTGGGAAAACTTCTACAGCAATCGCATTAGCTAATGATTTGGGATTAAAGTACGATTACTTTAATGCTTCAGTTGACTCAAAAGCAAAATTAGTAAATATTTTAGAAAATAACCAATGCATTATTATTGATGAAATTCATAGGTTAAACAAGGATAAACAAGATATTCTGCTTTCATATGTGGAATTTGACAAAATCATTGTTTATGCTACCACAACTGAAAATCCGTATTTTAAAGTTGTGCCTGCTGTTAGAAGCAGAATGCAAATACTACAGTTTAACAAGATTTCAGAAGTTGATATCGTAAATAAATTAGAGCAAATTACAAAAGACAACTTTCCACATTTGAAAGTTAATCGAAGTCAATTACTTGCTTTAGCTAAATTATCTGCAGGTGATTTACGCTCAAGTATAAATAATCTTCAAATGTTAGCTAATTGTGTCGATGAAGGTGATGAAATAACTGATGAAGTAATTAAGACAGTCGTACCTAATGTGAATTTTTATTCAGATTTAGATTCATGTGTACATTACAACAATTTATCAGCATTTCACAAATCACTTAGAGGTAGCGATCCTGATGCAGCACTTTACTACGGTATGCTAATTTTACAATCAGGTGATATTGATGGTTTATTTAGAAGAATGTTATGTGTTGCTTATGAAGATGTAGGATTAGCTTCTCCTAATGTTTCACTTAGAGTGGCTGAAGCAATCAGATCTTTTGAAAGACTCGGACTACCTGAAGGAAAATTACCAATAGGATTTGCAATAATTGATTTAGCACTTGCACCTAAAAGCAATGCTTCATATTTAGCAATTTCTCAAGTAGACCAATTGATAAATTCAGGTGGAATTTATGAAATTCCTAAACATCTTCGTGATGCACATTATTCATCAGCAAGTAAATTAGGTGATGGGGTAGATTATAAATATCCTCATGATTATGCTAATAATTATGTAAAGCAACAATATTTACCTGATGAAATAAAAAATATAAAATTTTATTGACCTCAACAAAACACAAACGAATTAAATTTAGAAAAATATTGAAATCTCATTAAGAAAAATAAGGAGCAATAATGGAGCTTAAATTAGAAAATATAAACACTCTTGAAGACTTAAAGCAAGCTAAAGCAAAAGCTTTCGGAGCTAATGGTGAAATTGCACAGTTACAAAATGAATTAAAAGCTGCCCCAGTTGAAACTAAAAAAGAATTAGGAGCAAAAATTAATCAATTAAAAACAAAATACAATGATTTTTTTGCTCAAGCTGAAATCCGTATTAAGGAACTTGAAATTCAAGCTAAAGTTAATTCTGAATTTATTGATGTAACTGCACCATTAAATAAACCAGCAAGCTTACACCCGATAACAATTGTTGAAAATAGACTTAAAGAATGATTCTATCAACATGGATACTACCAACAAGAAGAAGGTGAAATCGTAACAGATCTATATAACTTTGAAAGATTAAATATCCCAAGTGATCACCCTGCTAGAGCAATGCATGATTCTTTATACTTTAATCCAACAACTTTACTTAGAACACATAACACAGGAATTACTGCTAAAGTACTTGCTGAAAATCCTAACAAAGTATTTTCAACGTTTGCAATTGGTAAGGTATATCGTAATGACGAAGATGATGCAACTCACTCACACCAATTTACACAAGTTGATGTTGTTTCAGTTGGAAAAGGAATTTCTTTTGGAAATTTAATTTGAACTCTTAAAGACTTGCTTTCATATGTTCTTGAAGAAGAAGTTGAAATTAGACTTAGACCAAGTTACTTCCCATTTACTGAACCTAGTGTAGAAGTTGATGTTCTTTACAAAGGAAGATGAATAGAAATTCTAGGAGCAGGAATGCTACATCCTAATGTGTTAGCGATGGCTGGCTTTGATCCTGAATTTAACGGACTTGCAGCTGGATTAGGAATTGAGAGAATTACAATGATTAAATATGGATTTAATGATATTAGAGACTTATACAGAAACGACTTAAGAATTATGGAGCAATTTAGAAATGAAAGATAGTTTTTTAAATATATTACAATCAGAAGGCAAAAAACCATATTTTGAAATAATCATTAATAAGTTACAAATTGCTGAAAAAGAAGCTCAAGTATTACCACATCAAATGGATATGTTTCATGCATTCGACTTTTTCCAAGTTCATGAGACTAAAGTTGTTATTTTAGGTCAAGATCCTTACCATACAATTGGATATGCTGATGGATTAGCATTTTCTACTGGAAATGGTAAAACCACTCCTTCGCTTAGAAATATCTTTGCAGAAATCAAAAAGGACTATCCAAATGCTAAATTAGATAATACTTCACTAGTTTCTTGAGCTAAGCAAGGTGTGCTACTTTTAAATACTGTTTTAACAGTTTCTGAAGGCAAAGCTAATTCACACTCAAGTTTTGGATGAGAAAAATTCACTTATGAAGTATTACTTCAAGTAGTTAGACAAAACCCAGATGTTATTTTAGTTGCTTTAGGTAGACAAGCTGAAAAATTTATTTCTAAATTACCAATTGATAAGCAAAATGTTATTGTAACATCTCACCCAAGTCCATTTAGCTACAAAAAAGGTTTTGAAAATTCACACATTTTCAAAGAAATCAACGATAAGTTAATTGAAAAAGGTATAACTGCAATTAACTGAGATACAACTAAGGAGGCAAAATAATGTTAATATCATTAAATCGCTTAAATAAAATGTTTCCAAAAATGACTTTAACAGCTGAACAAGTAGAAAAAACTTTAAACAGCATTGGATTTGAAGTTGAAGAAGTTAAAAAATTCAGTGATGTTAAAGGTCTATTGTTCTGTGAGGTTCTTAGTGTTAAACAAAACCCTAACAGTGATCGTTTAGATATTGTTGAAGTAAAAACTAAACAAGGAAACTACATAATTCAAACAAATAATAGAATTTTAAAACCTGGAGATTTAACAATTTGCTTCCCTGTAGGTGCTTCTAAAGGTGATATGACTTTTGGAGAAGTAGAATTAAAAGGATATTTATCACAAGGTATGTTTGGTGCTTGAAGTGAAATTGGTTACGATTGAACATTATTAGCTCATAAAGACCAGATCGTTACTTTTGATCATTCTTTTGCAACAATTGAAGATGATCCTATTACTAAATTAGGTTTAGATGATTTCATGATTGAGATTTCAATTACAGCTAACCGTAACGATGCTAACTCTTACTATGTTATAGCTAAAGAATTAGCTGCTTACTACAACACAGAAGTAAAAGATATCAATTACTCAAATAATGAAGCAGGATTACCACTTTCATACGAAATAGAGTTTAACTCAGAAAATAAAGCAATTCAAGATGTTATCTATTTAAAAACTAATAATGATCTACATTGTTCATTAGAAGATAAATTATTATTAGCTAAACATGGATTTGACACTAAAGTTGCCGATGCTTACAATCTTGCAAACTTAACTTTAATTTTAACAGGTGTGCCTTTACAAGTTTATGACTATTCTTCTCTACTAGGTACAGAAGGTTTAGGTAAAAATTTAAGCCTTAAGAAATACAGTGGAAAAGTAACTCTACAAGGTGAAAAAGAAGTAGAAGTTAAAGATGTTCTTACAGTATTTGCTTCAAATAAACCTGTAGCACTAGCAGGTGTATGTGTTTTAGACAAATATCAAGCAAGAGAAGATTCAACTGAGGTAGTTTTTGAATTTGGACCTTTTGATCCAAGTGAAGTAAGACATACATTAAGAGAAATTAAAACATCAAATCCAGCTGCAGCTCAAGCTTCTAGACCTATCACAAAGGCTTCAGTATTATTTGCAGTTAAGTACTTTATTTCAGAAATTTTATTAAAAGATCAAAATCATAAAGATGCGAAAGATTTATACGGAATAGAAGAAAAAGTTATTCCTTATGATGAAAATAAATTATTTATCTATGGAGGAAACTTAAAACCAGAAAAATTAAATAAAGCTTATGAATCTTTAGTTAGTTTAGGTTTTAGTTTTTCAAAAAATAATGATTTAATTTATGTTCCAGCATATAGATACGATGTTAATGTAATGGAAGATGTTATTGAAGAAGTTCTTCGTTTCTACTCATATGATGGAATTAAAGAAGAAGTGTTACCAAGTGTACCACTTAAAACAATGAAATTCAATCCAATTCCAGGTAACTTTGTTGCTCAAGGTTATAATGAAGTTAGAACTTTTACCCTTGTGTCACAGGAAAAAGCACAATTTAATCCATTCAATTTTGCTACAAATCAAACATTACTTACATATGTTTCAAAAGAACGTGAAGTAGTACGCAATTCTATTGTTACTTCACTTTCTGGTGTTGTTGAATATAACTTAAAACGTAAGATTACTGATTTAAATATCTTTGAAAAAGGTATGATCAATAACAATATTATGGTTTATGGTGTTGCAAGTACAACTAAAACATTTAGACAAATGCAAATGGATTTAATCAATATCACTGGAAAAGAATTAAAATTCGTTCCTTTAGCTGATAATGAAATGATTCATCCAAATGTTTCTGCTGAAATTATTTATCAAGATAAAATGGTAGGATGAATTGGAAAAATACATCCAAAATATGATGCTACAAATGGTGCATTATATGCTGAAATTTTAGTTGATGTATTTGGAAATAACAATAAAGAAATCAAGTTTAATGCAGTTAACTTAGAACCATTAAAAACCTTAGATATTACTTTTGAATTAGACGAAAACGACTATGTATCAACAGCGCTTGATTTTGTAAATCAAATTCCAAATGCCGAAGTTGAATTAAAATCAATTAAAGTAATTGATCAATTCAAAAAAGATAATAAAGTAAACACAACAGTTCGATTCTTAGGAAGCGATGAAATAATTACTCTTATTGATGCTAAATTCAATAAAAAAGGAGAATAGATGTATAAGAATTTAGAATTACATGACAAAATTGTGCAAGATGCAATCAATAATGAACTTGCACGTCAAGAAGATCACATTGAATTGATCGCTTCTGAAAACTATGTTTCAGAAGATGTACTTAAAGCACAAGGTTCAGTGTTAACAAACAAATATGGTGAAGGATATCCTGGAAGAAGATATTACGGTAGCTGTGAAAACGTTGATGTTGTAGAACAAGCTGCAATTGATCGTTTAAAAGCTATTTTTGGTGTTAAATACGCTAATGTACAACCATATTCTGGATCAGTAGCTAATGCTGCTGCTATTGCTTCAGTTGTTCCCTCTGGTGGAAAAATTATGGGACTAGCACTTAATTGTGGTGGTCACTTAACACATGGA
The DNA here is from genome assembly GCF_054456995.1 of Mycoplasma tracheobuteonis. Taxonomy (NCBI): domain Bacteria; kingdom Bacillati; phylum Mycoplasmatota; class Mollicutes; order Mycoplasmatales; family Mycoplasmataceae; genus Mycoplasma; species Mycoplasma tracheobuteonis. The sequence goes on from NZ_JBTKTG010000001.1 coordinate 88,213, forward strand.
TATAAGATTAGCTTTAGTGGAATTTTCTACAATTCAGTATCTTATGAACTTTCTAAAGATGGTTTATTAGATTACGATGCTATCTTAAAACAAGCTATGGAAGAAAAACCAGACTTAATTATTTGTGGATATTCAGCATACTCAAGAATAGTTGATTTTGCTAAATTTAGAGAAATTGCTGATAAGTGTGGAGCTAAATTAATGGCTGATATAGCTCACATAGCAGGTTTAATTGCTGCAGGATTACATCCATCTCCAGTAGGATATGCTGATATTATTACTTCAACAACTCATAAAACATTACGTGGTGGACGTGGTGGTATCATCATGACTAATGATGAAGAAATTGCTAAAAAAGTAGATAGATGAGTTTTCCCTGGATATCAAGGTGGACCATTATTCCATGCGATTGCAGGTAAAGCTGTTGCCTTCTATGAAGCTATGCAACCTATGTTTAAAGAATATGCAAGCAACATTATTAAGAATGCAAGCGAATTTTGTCAAGCATTTAAAGACAAAGGTGCAGTTATTGTTTCAGGTGGAACAGATAACCACTTATTTATGGTTAATGTTTTAGAAACATATAACATTAATGGTAAACAAGCTGAAACACTACTTGAAAAAATTAATATAACAATTAATAAAAACACTATCCCGTTCGATACACTTTCACCTACTTTAGGAAGTGGAATTAGACTTGGAACAGCTGCTATGACAAGTAGAGGATTCACTAAGTGAAATGAATTATGTGATATTATTGACTATTCATTAAGAAACTTAGATTACTTAAATTCACCAGAAGGTGAAGAAAAACTTGCTGAACTTAAACAACAAGTTATTGCTCTAACTAAAGAATTCCCTATCAAGAAATCTTATTTATAGTTAAATAAATACTAATGTGGAAAGAAGCTGTTTTTCCACATTTTTTATATCAATTTTGACTTAAAGCAGTAATATTAAGTACAATTAAAATATGAAGAAAATAAAGTCAATCATATTAAGTTTAAACTCACTAAGTTTAATTAGTGCTCCAGCAGCGATATCTGCATGTAATGTTGAAAAAAATAATGAAGAACAGGAAATAAATAAACAGCTTGATAATACTGAAATTAAGGCGAATTTATCTGTAAGTGATATTGCAAAAATTGATGCTTCAGATATTAATGATTCACAAATTAATGTTTCAGGAATCGATACAAATTTATTTGAAGTTAATATTGAGAAAACTCCTAATGATAACGATGGAAGCTTGGATGTAGTTGTAAAAATCAAATCTAAAAAGTTTAAAAACATCCATAAAGAGTTTAGAAAATCTTTTAGAGGATTTGGAAGAATTAGAAAAACAATCAAGGATAAATTAAATGCAACTACTACTAATACATCTGTAAATTTAGTGCCTGAAATAGATCCAGCAAACACGCTTCCTTCAAAAATTAATCCTTCTCAAGTGATAATAAGTAATTTAGACACAAAATTATTTACTTATACTGTAGATAAGTTATATCCTAACGATAAGGCAGGAACATTAGGAATTAAATATACAATTAAATCAAAGAAATTTGAAAAGATCAATAGCGAAAGAGCTTTAGTGCTTGAAGGATTTAAAATTAAAGAAGAGTCACAACCCATAAACTCTGATCCAAAAGTTATTGAAAATCCTATAATGGCTGTTTATAATAATGATTCTGAAATATCTCTTTTAGATTTACTAAAAGAATGAAATGAAGGTAAAAAAGAAGCTAAATATTCATTTGAATATGATTCAAAAGATGGATTAGTTAAACTTATCACTTATGATGAAAATGATAAGGAATACATAACACCATATTTTGCTGTCGATACTTCAAAATATAGTATTAAGCAAAAACCTCGTGGAAGAAAAAATGATTTTGCACTAGAAGGAACATTTAAACTAGATGAAGGTACATTGGCATTTTCATTTTATGAAAAAAATATCAAAAAGATGGTTAATGTAGTATTTGATTTAAATGAAAATAAATTAATAAGTCAAGAATTAACAGAAGTAACAAATCAAAATCCTTCTCAAGGTGGAAAAGATGATAATGGAGAAAAACCCAAAAATCCTGATTTTACACCTATTGAAAATGTTGATGTTAAGCCAGTTGAAACTAAAAAAGGTGAATTTATTGTTAAGTCAGAAGATAAAACAGTATATGTTAGACCACCATTTGGGGCTCAATTTAACTTAAAAGATACAGATATTAACTTTACAACTGTCTTTGATCATTTAGATTCTCCTGGAGCAAAAGGTGCTGAAAAATCAGTTAAAAAAGGAACATTAGATGGATTGCAAAAAACAGCAGGTTCTCAAGAACTTTCAGAGTTTTTAGCACTTAAAAATGTAATGGAAGAATATGAAGACTTATCAAAACCAAATTCTTATTTAATTTTTGGTGGAGACACAAATATTTATGCAGAAAACTTCTACCTTCAAAAACAATTTGAAAATGATTTAAAACCTACAATAGGTTCACTAGGAGAAGATAAGAGTTACTACACTTCAATTTCGGTACAAAATGGATATTATGTAAACCCATACGATAAAATGTTCTTCAAAAATAAAGCCGATAACAAATTAGAAACATTAACAACAGCTAATACTCCTGAACTTCAATTTAAATTAGATATTTTAAGAGCATTTAACGACAATATTATTCCTGAAGAATATAAAGATCTCAGCTCATATGGTTCAAATTTAAAGGTACCTTTAACTAGAATTTCAGATCATGCACCTGTATTTACTGATATTAAATTAAAGGATAAAAATCTTGAATCTAATGTTTCTGTTAACATCTACCCTAAAGCCGAAAACACAATTAGAATAGCACATTGAAACATACTTAATTTTGGTAAAGCAGATGTAGAAAACACAAGAGTAGATAGTGAATTTAAGTGACTTTCAATTGCTAAAATTATTGAAGCTGGTGGTTTTGATATTATAGGATTAACTGAAATAAATTATGGAGCATCTGATAGTGTAAAATTAATTGTTAATGAATTAAACAGAAAACAAGGTGCAAACTTTAAAATGATTGTGCAAGACCCAAGCGAAGCATCTTGAGTCGGAACTGATTGAGGTCGTTTCGAATCACAACAAGAACAAATTGTAATTATTTATGATGCTAACTTATTTAATCCGATTGAATTTAATAATAAAAAAATAGGTCACAGCTATAGAAATGAAATTCCTTCAATTATGAAATTAGGGCCTGTAAAACAAAAAGGAAATAACTAAATAATAGTATAATTAACTCATTATTATAAATAATGAGTTTTTTATTTAAGGAGGTTATATGATTCCGTTATGATTAATCTGAGTTATGGGTCTTTTTCCATTTTTAGCTTTTGTTGTTGTGGTAATCACTAATGCTAAATTTATTAATCACGTAAAAATTAATCACTTGCATCTACATAATAACGAAAAAATGCTAGATAAAGTTATTCTAAATCAAAATATGTTTAAATACTGGAAAATAAGATTTTGAATTTTAACAGCTCTAGTAATAATGATTGCTTCTGTAACAATTGCTTACACACCAATTGCATTTATATTTATTTCTCAAATCTTCCAAGAAATAAACAAGGATGCAGATAAAGTAAGTCAAATAACACAAACTGGGGTTGCAGTTGTATTATGATTACTTGATTGCTTCTTTACAGGTTTATTATTATGAAGCATCTGAAGAGAATTATTTAGCTGATACAAAGAAATGAATATTTGAAATCTTAAAGAAAATAGCGAAGCTAAAAGTTTTTATGAATTTTTAAAAGATAATGAATCAAAAAGAGATTTCCCTGCTAAAGTCAAACTAACAAAAATTCATTTCTTCAACCGTAAAACTACTTTAAGCTATGTAACAGTTGATTTAACTAAACTAGCAAATAGTAAACACTATAAACCTTGATATAAAGAAGGAAAAATCTTATTTGATACCTTCCTTGATTATAATCAAATTTTAATAGAAGATCGTACAGTAGAAGAAACTGATTTTGTTGCAAAATTACTAAACTTGCTCGAAAGAAATGATAAGAATTTTATATCTAAAAAAAGATAATATATTTATAGCTATATGCTAGTGTTAAAACATCTAGTAGCTAGTTAAAATAGATTTTAAAAAATAAGTTTTTCTTTTATAATTTATTTACATTTGAAACAAGGGCAATCCTTGTTTTTATAACCATTTAGAGAGGACTAATATGAGAAAATTATTTAGTAGTGAATCAGTCGGAAGAGGACACCCAGATAAGGTTTGCGATCAGTTATCTGATGCAATCTTAGATGCATACTTGTCTTTAGACCCAGATTCTAAAGTAGCTGTAGAATGTATGGCATCAGGTCACAACATTTTTATTGCAGGAGAAGTAAAATCTAATGCAGATGTAGATGTAATTGAAATTGCTAAGAACATACTAAAACAATTAGGTTACTATACAAATGAAACAAGCTTTATCACAGACATTAAACGTCAAAGTGAAGATATATCAATGGGGGTTGAATTAGGAGATGAAATTGGTGCAGGTGACCAAGGAATTATGTTTGGTTATGCAACTGATGAAACACCTGAATATATGCCTTTAGGTATTACTTTAGCTCATGCTCTAGTTCGTAGAGCTGAAAAGCTTAGAACAAGTCTTGAATTTAAGAATGCTAAAGCAGATATGAAATCACAAGTTACATTAGATTATACTGATCCTAACAACGTTTTTGTTGATACAGTTTTAATGAGTATTCAACACTCAAAAAACTATGATGAAGCAGAATTTAAGGATTACATTAAAAACCATATTATTCTTCCTGTAATGGAACAATATAATTTAGCTGAACCTAAAAATATTTTAATAAACCCAACTGGTAATTTCGTTATCGGAGGACCTATTGGTGATACTGGGCTAACAGGTAGAAAAATTATTGTAGATACTTATGGTGGATCAGCACGTCACGGTGGTGGGGCTTTCAGTGGTAAAGACTCAACCAAAGTGGATCGTTCAGCAGCATATGCAGCTAGATGAATTGCTAAAAATATCGTAGCAGCTAAATTAGCAAAAAGAGTTGAAATTCAAATTGCTTATGCAATCGGAATTGCTAAACCAGTTTCAATTATGATTGATACTTTTGGAACAAATTTAGTTCCTGAAGCAGTAATTGAAGAAGCTGTAAGTCAAATCTTTGATCTTACACCTAAAGGAATTATTGATGCTTTAGGTTTAAGAAGACCAATTTTCTTACAAACATCATACTTTGGACACTTTGGAAGAAGCGATTTAAACCTTCCTTGAGAACAATTGAACAAAGTAGAAGAATTACAAAAGAAAGTGAAAGAGTTAAACAAATAATGTTAGAGAAATCCTGTGGGGCCATAATTTTTAGAAGATTTCGTTTTTCAACAAAAGTCTTATTAGTTAAGCAACTAAACGATATTTGAGTATTTCCTAAAGGACACATCGAAGGTGATGAAACTCCTGTGGAAACAGCTCATCGTGAAGTAATGGAAGAAACAACTATTAAAAACTTCCAAATCATTTCTGATATCTCTTACGTAGATAACTATGTTGTTGCTTCAACTGGAAACGATAAAGAAGTAACATACTTTTTAGCCTATACACAAGATGTAGAAGTTCCACATCATGTTAATGGCGAATCTAAGAGAGCGAAATACTTCTCAATTAATAAGGCCTATAAAAAATTAAGTAATGAAGCACCTAAACAATTTTTATTAGATGCATATAAGAAATACTTATCTTTAAATATTTCTAAACCAAAAAAATTCAAAAAATAATGCAGCAAATAACTGCATTTTTATATACCAATAGTATAGCGATAAAAGCTAGCAATAGAAGTCAAATTAGTACGCTTAACTACCATTTTATAATTAAATTATTTAACTTGAAATTTGATCAAAAAATTGAAGCACCAATATCTAACTAATTTTGGAATAAGTATGTTTAAACTTAAATAACTTTTTTATCTATGTGCAAGGGTTAAAAGTTGTTTTTAGAGTTATATCAAATTTAATTTTGCATTAAGAACTGCTAAAAGCTTAAAAATAAACTTTTAAATTTAAATATTTTTATTTTTAATAAAAAAATTTAAAATTTAAATAAACAAGAAGGAGGCGTTTTATGGGACAAGAAAAAGACGAAAAAGAAACCAAAAAAACAAAATACATCGATTTAGTTGAATTCCGTAAACAAGAAATTCAACACGCCATTCTTTCGGCTCAAAAACAAAATGAAAAGGAAGAATATAAAACATCTCAAAAGGCATTGCCTTGATATAAACGAGATTTATTTATAAATCTTCTAGGTGCAACAGTTGCACTAAGTGTAATGATACTTATTATCTTAATTGCTTACTTGATTAAGGGGTTATAATGATTAAATATTTTGCTGAAGCTGCAGTTGCTAGTGCAAATGAAAAAACAACTGTAGTTTCTTCTCAATCAATCACAGCGTTAATTGTTATAGCATCATTAGTTTTAATTGTTGCTGTAGCAATTTTAGTACTATACCTATGACCTCATGTTTATAGTTTTATTGCTTCTAAGATCAAGAAGACTAAATATGAAAAGTTAGGTAAAAGTAGTCAAATACGTTTAATTAACCAATTAAGAGAAAGTGTCGAATATTTTTCAAAAAATAAGATAGGTGCTTTAATCACTATCGAGAATAATGACAATATAGACAATTTAAGAACAGATGGTGTTGTGTTAAACTCAAACATCTCTAGTTCTTTATTAATTGCTATCTTTAACAAAACAAGTCCACTACACGATGGGGCTGTAGTTATTAGAGATAACAAAATTTATTATGCTGCAACATTCTACAAAATTACACGTAAGAGTGTAGATTCAAAATATGGATCACGTCACAGAGCAGCTATGGGTATTTCAGAACAATGTGATGCTACTACAGTAGTGGTATCTGAAGAAGATGGAAGTATTAAGATTCTTAAGGGAAGCATTATACAACCTGTTAAATTAGAACAATTCCAAGAACAACTAATTAAATACTTAAAAGAACAATAATGGAATTTACTCCAGAAGCAAAAGAAACTTTAATTAATGACTTAGTTTCATTAATTAAAGATAAAAAGATTATTGCAGTTCGGGAATTGTGTGAAGAATATCCATATGCTGATTTTGCAGAAGCAATTGAAAGCTTAACTAAAGAAGAGCAGCTTTATGTCCTTAGAGTTTTAAAAACAGCAGAAGCTGCTGAAGTCTTTTCTTACTTAGAGGATGACACTAAAGTTAATTTAGCTAAATCATTCACCGAAGATTGAGGAATGAATATTCTTCAAGATCTTGAAAGTGACGAACTTGTTGACGTTCTAGAAGATTTACCTGTTAACTTTACTAAAAAAATTCTAGCTCAAACACCTGATGAAAAAAGAGCTAAATTAAATAACTTACTTTCATACGATGATGAACACGTTGGAAGTATTATGTCCGTGGATCTTTCAGTACTTAAAACTTCATGAAGTGCTAAAAAAGCAATCAGAAAGATTAAGAGAGACTATAAAAGCAAGATTGAACTTAGCCACAACTTCTACATTACTGATGATGATGGATTTTTAGTTGGGGATATTACACTTGAAGAATTAGTCTTTGCTGATGATGAAAACGAAACACTAGATAATTTATACAATGTAGTTGCTGCTGTTCATCCTTACGATAATAAAGAAGAAGCAGCTAATATATTCGCTGATCACGATAGATCAACGCTTCCTGTTGTATCAGCTGACAATAGACTTATTGGGATGATTTCTTCAGATGCTGTTATTGATGTTATTCAAGAACAAGCAACTGAGGATATGTATAAACTTGCAGGGATTAACCCAGATGCAGCTGAAGAAAGCTACTTAAAGACTAAACTATTACAAATAGTTAAATCACGTGTAGTTTGACTTATTATTCTTATGATATCAGCTACAATGTCTCAATACATTATTCAACAGTTTTCAAATATCTCTGAAAACTTCATTAAGGGTTTAGGAGTATCAGTTTCAACAGGTATTATTGTTGGGCTTATTCCTATTATTTCAGGATCAGCTGGTAATGCTGGTTCACAGTCTTCAACAACAATAACACGTGCCAGTGCACTTGGCGAAATTGAGCACAAAGATATTTGAAAAGTTATCCGTAAAGAAATATCAGTTGGAGCAGTAATTGGTGGAATTTTATTCGTCGTAAATATCGCCAGATTATATATTTATTTCGCTATTCCTTCTTTCAGAGATGGAAGTGGATGAGGACCTATTTCATTTATTATTTTAGCAAGTTCAATTTCTCTCTTTGTGGTAGTTATTTTTGCTAAGTTCTTAGGTACAATCATCCCTCTTATTGCGATTAAATACAAAAAAGATCCTGCAGTTATGTCAGCACCTATTTTAGCTACATTATCTGATGCGATCTCAACTCTAATTTTCTTCGGATTAAATATTGGAGTTTTAGCTCTAGCACACTTTGCTGGATGAATTTAAGGAGAAATATGAAAACAGCAGATATTGAAAAAGTAAAACTTTTAGCAGAAAACTATTTACAAGCTAAAGCTGATATGAAGGAATATTTAAATGCTATTAAGCAAGAAGTTGCTGATACTGAAGTAGCTATTTCTGAGCCTTTAAGTCAAGGTGGAAGAATCTTATATACAGAAGTGACACCTAAAGCTAGTTTTGATTTTAAAGGATATTCAAACTATCTTTATACAGCTATGATTCAAGGAATTACATATTCTGAAGAAGAATTAGATGAAATCATGAAACAATTCGTGGTTAAAAAAGACTCTAAATGAGTATTAAAAATTACTAAATAAAATTAAAGGAGAATGATATGGGTATGGATGCAACAATCGGGATTTGAATACTGTTTGCAGTAGTAATGGTCCTATTTATCGCATGAATTTTATATCAATACATTAAAGACAAACGTCTAAAGAAAAAAGCTGCAGCTCAAATGGTGGAAATTAGCAAAAACGCAGCTGTTTACGCCTATGAGCTAAGCTTAATGATGAATGAATTATTTGAACTAAATCGTAAAAGTTTAGAAGAATTTGTTCCTAGCATTGGAAAATACACAATGGGAGAAATTAATTCACATACACGTAATATAGTTCTTTCATTATATAAATCACCTGAATTTCATGATTACATCAAGGAAATGCCTACAAACGATTATAAAGAACTTGAAAGCAACTTAATAGCCTTAAGAGATCTAAATGCTAATTTATGAGATAAAAAAGGTGTTAAATATATTGAATACTTCACAACTAAAGCGCCAGAACACTTTAGAAAAAAAGTTGAAGAGTTTGATAAAGTAGAAATTGATTCTTTATTTAAAGATAAAGAAGAAATTCTAGCAAAAATAAGAGGAGTGTACACAAATGAGTTTGAAAACAATGAACAAGCCAAATAAGCTAACTCTACTTCGTTTAGTTTTAGTTATTCCTACTTTCTTATTAATGATTGCAGGATATTACACCTTATCAAAAGGTTCTGAATTTGGTGGTAATTTAGCTAACTTACATGAGCTTGGTTACAAAATTGCCTTTTCAATTATTACTGGATTTATTTTAGCTCTATTTACTGGGGCAATGATTACTGACTTTTTTGATGGAAGAATCGCTCGTAAACAAAATTTAGTTACTGACTTTGGAATCGTTTGAGATCCGATTGCAGATAAAGTAATGACTAATTTAACTTTAATTTACTTTGGTGTAATCAATGTTCTACCATTTTGAGCAGTAGCTATCTTTATTTTAAGAGATATTATTGTTGATGGTGTTAGAATGTTTTTAGCTAAAATTGGTGTTTCAGTAGCTGCTAAAAAATTAGGAAAAATTAAAACATTAATTCTTTCAATAGGTATTTGTGTTACATTATTAATGTTAATTTGATTACCATACACAAACTTTACAACACAATACCACTTCATGTACTTAATTAACATCCCAATTTATGTAGCATTAATTTTAAGTGTTATCTCAGGAACTATTTATGTAGTTAAGGGATCAAAACACATGAAACAAAATTCAAGAACAACAGAAAGCAAAAACTAATATTCAGATTATAATTTATATATAACAAGCTTTATATATAGGAGACATAAGTGCAATATTTATTAACCAATAACTTCATTTGAGAATTCTTTGTAGCAGAACTCATTAGTGTTGCGTTTTTAACACTTATGTCTTTTTTATGCACCCATTTAGCTAAAGCATATAATAAACGTAATTTCATTTATCCTTTCTTCTATGCTTTAGCCACTTTAACATCTGCCTTTATTTCATTTGCTGTACTTAGAATACTTGCTCAATTTTTTGAGCCTAAATCAATGTATGAGAAAATCAATAACAACATTCCTCCTATAGTTAACCCTATGGTAACGCTCTTTTATGTTTTTACCTATGTATTTAATCCAGTAAAAACCCAAATTCATGTGGCTAATATTTGACTTATAATACTAGGACACGTGATCGGAGGTATTATAGGTGGTTTAATTTGAGCTTGCATCAAAAGAAAAAGACCTAGCTTAAATAACTCTTATAAAAATGTTTCAATGATTCAAAGAACTGAATTAACTTGAGATACAGGATTTGTCTTTGTCTTTACTTTACTCACCTTCATTATTCAATATGTAATCAACAAAAAGTCAAACAACTATATTCTATCTTCAAGTTATACAGGATTACTAACCTTTTTAATGTTACTTTTAGCCTCATGATTGCTTAGATTATCATTCCCAACTAACATTTATGTTTCTACAGGATCCTTTATTGTTTCACTCTTTTATGATAGAGATAAAATAAAAGCCAATGCCTCATATTTATTATTTGTGGCATTAGCTTATATAATTTCAACTGCATTAGTATCGCTAGTTTATGTTGAATTACCAATTAATCATAACTCAGCACTCTTTATTCACTAGCCTGCTCAATGATAAACAATGGCTAGAATAATAATGATTACTAAAGCTACAATTAAAACAATTGAACCTATCGCAAGGATATAAGCTCACTTATTCTTGCGATATTTTTTGATCTCAAATTCATCTTGTTGGTTTTCAATAATAATACTATCAACTAGCTTTGTGAAACGCTTATCATTTAATGATGTAGTACTACATTTTAGCTCATCTTTTAAAGCTTGATTTTTAGATCTTTTTCTAGGCTTACTTGTTTTTGTTTTAGTAGTTGTTTTCTTTTTTGTTTCTGGCATTAGTCTTCTAAGTTTAATTTAGGCATTACTGTAATTGCAAAAGCTTCAGGTCCTGTGTGAATTGCAATTACGCTTGAAGTAATTTGTTCATGAGCTAAATTTATATCTAACTCTGCACATTGTTTCTTGACTTCTTCATTGATTTCTGTATCAATACCGTGCATTCAGTTAAATTCGTAATTTTCTACACCATCATCAGGGAAGTTGTAAGCTTTTTCTACTGCTTTTTCAATAGCGCCTTTTTTAGTACGTTTTAAGAATACTGGTGTTACTTTTCCATCTGAAGTATATTCAAGAATTGGAATTAAGCTTATTTTAGTCATAATAAACTTCTTAACTCCATGTAATCTACCACCTTGAATCATATACTTCATATCAAATGGTACTAAGTATGTTGCTGAAGCATTATCAACATCTGTTAAAAGCTTGAAAATTTCTTCCATTCCTAAACCTTGGTTATGGAGTTTTAAAGCATATCTAGCTGCATTGTATAATTGAATTCCACTTCAGTGGTTTTCGAAAATATAAACATTTTTATAATCGCTTGCTACTGTACGTACGTGACTTGAAGTTGAACTTAAACTTGGGTGAATTCCAAGATAAATAACTTCATCAAATTCTTCACTAGCTTCTTGAACAATTTTGTTAATTATTTCTAATTTAGGGCTAGATGATTTAAAACTATTTGCTTTAGATAAAACTTCTAACACTTTAGTTTTATCTTCTAAACCATCTTGATATACTATTCCATCTAAATCAACTTGTAATGGAATAAATTTAAATCCTGCTTTTTCAGCTTCTTCTTGATATAGACCACTAAAAGAGTCTAAAATAATTCCTAATTTTTTCATGTTTTAATTATATAGAAAAATTAAAAAAAGTCTGCTGTAAAATTTTAACCAAAAAATCTCTAATTAAATTAATTTAAGCACTATTGTTAAGGAACAAAATATTAATTTAGCATTTAATTTTAGCTGAATAAAACTACCTATTTTTACTAGCTGAGTGTTTTAAAAGTGCATATGTAAAAATGACACAAAAAAATCAAAAATCTTACATAGCCCTTCATCGGGATGTGGTAAAATATTTTTGCTACTTAGGTAGCAACAAAACAGAGGATATAAGTCATCTTGGTAACGAGATGGCTTTTTAATTTCCATATTTTTCCATAATTTATGAAAATTTCCATAAATTAAGAGCTAAAAACAACCTTTTATGCCTTATTTATAGGTAAAGAATATAATTGAAAATATATGGAGGATTAATGAAAAAATTAAATTTAGTATTTATGGCACTATCAGGTGTCGCAATAACGACATTGCCTCTAGTTGCTACACAATGTCAGAAAAATAGCAAAGATGTCGAACAGCCTAAAAAAGATCAACAGCAAAACGTAGGAGGTACGCAAAATTCTGATAAAAGTGGTGTTCAAAATCCTATTCAAGGTGGAGAAAAAGAACAACCTATCCCAGAACCACAACCTGCTCCTAAACCAGCTCTAGTTAATAAAGACTTTTTAGCCTTAGACAATGATGCTTTAGTCAAAAAATATATTGGAGAAAATAAACCAAAATTAAAAGCAGAATTGGTTAATAAAAAAACATCTTGAGTCGCTGAACCTGAAGATTTGGATCAAATAAAATTTATTCCAAGTCAAACTGAAGAAGTTAGTGTTTTAGAAGTCAATATGCCTTCAGATGAAGATAGAATGAATCATCTAGAAGATTGACTAAAACAAGGTAAGATGAAAGTTGATTATCGCTTTAAGGTAGTTTCAAAAGCTGATCCTACAGTATCTAAAGAATTTACTTATTCTTATGAAATTGGTGAATATATTGATGAAGCAAAAGCAAATGAAATATTTGCAAATTCACTTAATTTACTTGATAAAAGTAATTATGAACTTGATCGAAGTAAATTAAAAGTATACCTTGATGATAATAAATATGCAAGTATGAATAATTCATACAAATTTAAGCAAGGAGTCTTCTGAAATAAATCAGTTGAAAAAGCAATTACTGTTAAAGACACTGGAACGTTAGCTAAACTTTCATTTGAATATAATTCAGAAGCTGCTCTTCCAATTTTAGAAAAAAGCAACGCTTTACAAATTCAACCATACTTATATTTAGATGACAAGTCATATGAAACTTTCTTTGCATACAAAAATGGAAAGCAATACTTAGAAGATGATATTGATAAATACTCAATAACATTTGAAAATATGCCTGCTAAAGCATTAAGTGCTGTAGCGATTGCTACAAATTACAACATTCAGCAAACTGCTAAAATTGATGCTAAAAAATTAGAAGCTCTAACTGGTAAAAAAATCAGTGAAGTACCTACAAAAGATATGACTCTAGATGTTATTAAACAAACTTTAACATTTAATCCAATGGAATTGAGAGGAAAAGCTGATAAAAATGGATTAGATAAGTTTGACTTTACAAAAGATTTTGTAAAAGCATCTGGAATGCATTTAGTAAAAGTAACACCTAATGAATATAACGGATCAATCAAGGTAGAATTTGAATTTAACACCATTGTAAATAACGATCCAAATGGAACAATTTACCTAGGACAAGGCAAAGAACAAAGTTTTGATCCTAATGAAGAAACATTCAAATCAGCTAAATTTGACATCACTTTTAAAGGATTTAAAGTTACAAAAACTATTGATAAAAGTCAATTTGAAGAAAAAGCTATTTTTGATCTAAATTCAGAAATGACTTTAGCAAATGTAAAAGAATCTTGAAATGCAAAACCTGATAAGAGAAAGCACAATGGAGCATTCCAAAAATACGATAAAGCTAAAATACCTTTTATCGGATTTACTTCATTAGGTCAAGGTGTTTCTAATAAAGTTTTCACTCTAAAATTAGGATCAAATCTAAACTTGAGTGATATTTTAACAACTAGCCTTAAGGGAGATAACAAATATCTAGAAGGTAGTTTTGATGAAGAAACTAAAGAACTTGTAATTAACTTCAAAATCCGTGGTGATGAAGATAAAATTTACAAGCAAACTTTCACATTATCATAAAAGTGGAAAAATATTCAATAATTCAAATTTAATGCTTATATAAATATATTTACTTAAAAAATGGATATAATTAAGATATGAATGAAATCAATTTAAAAAGAAAAGAAGCGAGATTACAACAACTATTAGCAGATATCGTAACAAACGATATCACTAATGTTAATGTAAACGATCCAGTAGTCATGGATGTTTCGCTTTCTAACGACTTATCACATGTTAAAGTTTTTGTCTCATTTTTAAATAATGAACAAAAAGGAATCGAAGCATTAAACAATGCTTCAGGATATGTTAGAAAGGTGCTTTCTAAATCACTTGATTGAAGAAAAGTGCCTAGTGTACACTTTTACTTAGATGAAGTATCAAAAAATGGCCAAAAAATAGAAGAGATACTTGCATCAATAAAAAACGAAAAATAAAACTTAATTAAGTTGAAAGGACAATTAAATGTCAAAGGTCGGAAAATTTTTACTTGTAGTTGTAGGGGGACTTGCAATCGGTTCAGCTGCTGTTGCAGTACCAAGTGTTATCTACAAGAATCAAAGAGATTATCAAGCTCAAGAAGCTAAATTAAAACAAGCTCAAGCAAATATCGATGTTTCTTTAGCATCAACAGTTAACAAAGCTGAAACACTTGCTTCAGCATTAACAAGCAATGATGTTTTATTTGCTGGATACGACAGAGCATCATTCGATGTTTCAGTTGTAACATTATCTGCAGATAATTCAAAAGGAACATTAAAAGTTACATACAAAATTCAATCAAAGAGCTATGCAAAATTATTTGCTAACAAAGAAACAAGCTTTGACGGATTCAAAGTTGAAGTTGTAACACCACCAGCTCAAACACCAGAAAAAGCTCCAATTGATACAGCTGCTGAATCAATCGTTGAACCTGTTAACTCAGCATATGCAAATATTGCAAATAATGCTACATACAGTTTAAGCGATGAACAAAAAGAAGTAATTACAAATTACGCTAAAGAAGTTGCATCAGGATTACAAGCTGAAAGCAAAAAAGTGCTAGAAGCTGTTAAAGCATTACCTGCATCACAATACCAACCAGTATCTGCTTTATACAATGAAGTTGCTTTAAAATTAAATGACGTACTTGTTAACGCATTAAACAACGCAATCGTAACTAAAGCACAAGATGGTATGGCTTCAATTAAAGAATACATCATCCCAAGAATGGGTGAAATTAAAAACAATGTTGCTGATATCTTGATTCAAAAATCTCAAGATATTGCAAATGTTGGACAAGCAATTTTTGAAACATTAAGAACAAATGATTCTACAAAGAACTTACCAACATTAGACAACTTTATTACAGGTATGACAGCATACTTCAAAACAGCTATCGAAACATACGCTGGAAAAGTTAAAGAAGTTGTATTTGCTGATGGAACAAAACCTACAAAAGCTCTAGAAGAATTAGAAAAATTCTTACCAGAATTAAAAGCTGAAGCTGCAGCTAAAGCAAAAGAAATCTTAGGAACTGACTATGATGCTGTTAAAGCAGTATTAAAATCAGAATACTTAGCATTAGAACAAACAATTGCTTCAAACAAATCATTATTAATTAACGAAACTGCTAAACTTGCAAAAGTTATTGATGATTTAAAACTAGTTAAAACAGAACAAGGTGGCGGACAACCTGCTGATGGATCTAGTCCAGTTCAAGGTGAACCAACAAACCCTAGAGATGAAAAACCAGCACCTAAACCAGTTGATGGAGAACAACCTGCTGACGGAACAAAACCTGGTACAGGTGAACAACCTGTAACAGGAAATCCTACACCAAGCGATGGAGAAAAACCAGTTGAAGGATCAAAACCAGGTGATGAAAAAACACCATCTCAAGGTGGAGAACAACCAGGAACTGAAAATCCAGCACCAAGTGAAGGTGAACCTAATACAGAAGTTCCTGCTGATGGACAACCTGTGAGGAACTAAGGACTCAGAAGCTAAAAAAGCAAGTGAATTAACAGAAGAAGAAGTTAATACACTTATTGGAGAAACAAAACCAACATTAACAGAAGCTGCTACAAAGAAAACTGCATTTAGCGCAGTAGCTGACGATTTCGTTGCTCCACAATTTGCTGAAAACAAAGATTACACAATTGAAGCAAGTAATCCAGTATTTGAACAAGTTGTTTTAGCAAACAAAACAATACCAAACGAAGTTAGAGAAGCTGCTAAAGAAAAAATGCTAAATGGAATTAACACAATTTCATACACAATTACAGTTACATCTAAAAAAGATGCTACAGACAAGAAAGAAATCCAAAAATCATTTGATGTTAGTGGATTTATTTCAAAAGTTGCTGCTGAAGAAATCTTTAAAGCATTAACAATAGAAGATAAAGCTAATATTGATAAATCAGTAGTTAGAATTGAACCATCTACTGATAAGGGTATGACTAAAGCATACAAATTTATGCACGGAACTTACAGCCCAAGCTCATTAGATAAATTAGATTTAATTACTGTAACAAAACCTGAAAATTCAGTAGACATTTTAGTAGGAAATATAATTGATTCAACAGATGTTGCTCAAGCAACAGCTAAATTAAGACCAATTGTATATTTAGATAAACCTTCTAAAGAATATATCTTTGCGTACAAAGATAAAACAGATACAAAATCAGAATCAAATCTTGTAACTGTAACTGAATTACCTACACCAATTTTAAGTGCAAAAGCTATTGAAAACTTTTATGCTAAAAACTCATCTACAAAAATTTATGAAATTAATGTAGAAGAAACAGTTAAAAAACTAGGAAAAGCATTAGATCAAGTATTACCTTCAGAAATTACAAAAGACCAAATTGTAATTGCTGCTAAAGCTGGAACATTAACAGCTCAAAATAATGATCAAGATACTTTCCAAGTTACACCAGAAATGTTAGAAGCATTCAATGGCGCTGTTTCTGAATTAACACCTTTAGATGACCAAGGAATGTTATTTATAAGAGTATCATTTAATACTGTAATTAAACCTAATGCAATCTATATGCTTGCTAACAAGTCTCAAACAACAGATGCAGAAGTAGCTAAAAAAGAATTAGGTGAATTCAAACT
Source organism: Mycoplasma tracheobuteonis (assembly GCF_054456995.1). Lineage (NCBI taxonomy): Bacteria > Bacillati > Mycoplasmatota > Mollicutes > Mycoplasmatales > Mycoplasmataceae > Mycoplasma > Mycoplasma tracheobuteonis. The sequence goes on from NZ_JBTKTG010000001.1 coordinate 105,573, forward strand.
TAAACTCGAAGGATTAAAAGTTAAAGAAGCTGTAAGTGAACCTGCTACAGGTGAAGAAAATAAACCTGCTGAAGAAGCTAAAGTTCTTCAAGGTACAGCACTTGTATTACGTGATAACGCAACTGCTGAATATGTTGCTAAAGTAACAGCTGAAAAAGCTAAGTCAATAGCATCAAAAGGAATTCTTCAATGATATTCTAAAGATAATAAATTCGGAATTACTTCAGGTGGTGCATATAAAGAACAAAATAATATTATTGAATTAGCAAGTGGTGTTCAATTAAGTGATCTTAAATTAATTAAATCTGGAAAGAACTCTTACATGCACGGTTCATATGACCCTGAAACAAAAACATTAAAAGTTCAATATTCACAAAAAATTAATGGTGAATTTAAAGATGTTGAACAATCATTTGTTTTAAAATAATTTTGATAAATGCAGCATTTTAATGTGCTGTATTTTTCTATATTTTTAAATTTATAATAATAAGCCTACTACACAGTGCTTGAAAAAATAACGCTAAAGTTACAAAAATATACATCTCTTGTATAATATACAAGAGTATATAGCAATACTCCTTGGCTAAAATAGCCCAGAAATGACCATAAGGAGAAAAAATGAACAAATACGAAATTATGTCAATCGTAAACCCTAAAGCTGATGTTAAAGTTTTAAACGACTTATTAACAGAAGTTTTTGGAAAAGGTGTTTCTAAAGTTGAAAAACTTGAAAAGAACGAACTTGCTTACGAAATCAACAAATCAAAACACGCTCAATACGTTTTAGCTTATGTAGAAGCTGAAGGAAAAGCAATTGCTGAATTTACACGTCGTTCAAATATCGTTAAAGATATCTGAAGAGTACTAGTTATTAACCTTGATACAGAAAAAGGATTTAACAAAAAAGCTGATGATAAAGCAAAATCACGTGGAAGAAAAAGAGTAGCTAAAGAAGCTAACTCAGAAAACGCTTCAAAACCACGTCAACCTAGAGTTCGTAAAGAAAACTCAGAAAAATAGTTTTACATTTTAAAGGAGTAGTATGTATAACAAAATTACACTTGTTGGTCGTATTACAAGTACACCAGAATTATCTCGTACATCAAACAATGTTGCATATGTTAGATTAACATTAGCCGTAAATAGACCAAATTTCGGTGCTAACAATGATATCACTGATTTTATTCCACTTGTAGCATGAAGACAATCAGCTGAATTTATTGCAAACAATCTAACAAAAGGTTCTTTAATTTTAGTTGAAGGATCTCTTCATTCATCTACATACAACAGCAACCAAACTAATCAATTAGTTAGATCACTTGACGTTACTGTAGATCGTGTTGTTGCTTTAGAATCTAAAGCAGTACGCGAAATGAGAAGTGGCAACACACCTGTTGCAAATAACAACACATTTACACCAACATTTAACAATGTGCCTTCAAATAATAATAATCAACGTACATACACCAGAAATGAAAATGTTGATTATTCATTTAGTGAAAAGACACAAACTCCAAATGTAACTACTGAAATTAAACAAAACGATGCTAAATCTAATGAAGTTGAACAAGACATTTCTGCCTTATTTGACTTTGGCAGTGATTTAGATTAATAAAGGAGACAAATATGGCTTACATTAAACGTAACAAAAAAGGTTTTGGAAGAAGAAAATCATGTGAATTTTGTGATAACCACATGGAATATGTAGACTACAAAAATGTTGAATTATTAAACAAATTTGTATCAGCTACAGGACAAATCAAAGCTAAATCATCAACAGGTACATGTGCTAAACACCAAAGAAAAGTAGCAAATGCTATTAAAAGAGCTAGATTTATTGCTTTAATGCCTTACCACGTAGTTCGTCCACGTGTTGCAAAAAGCAACTAATATATACTTATATATTGCTAGTCACAACTAATCATAAGTTGTGATTTTTTATTTGCTAATTTTTTTACAAGTGTAGTTTAGCTTTCTAAAAAATATTACTGAATAGTAATTAAAGCCTAGAAAAAAATAAAAAATTACAAATAAGCCTAAAATATAGGGATATATGTTTCTTTTTCTAAATTAACTTATGTATATAATATTCATATATAAATATTACTGATTAGTAATATTATGAAAAATAGGGAGAAAATATGAAAACAACATTAAGTTATATTTCGTTTTTGCATAAAATTATCTTAAAAAAGAAATCAACATTAATAGTTCCTTTAGTGTGAATGCTAATTTCAACTATTTTAGCAATCGTACTCTCAACACTGGGGCTTAATGATTTAAAAAGTAATTTCGTTATTTATGCAATTGTGTTTGCAGAATTACTTATAACAATATTTTATGCAAGTTTAAAATCGTTACATATATATAAGGATCTTGAAGAGGAAGGGGTTGAATTATTAACTTACTCTAAACCTATTTCGAGAAAACAAGTATTTTTAGGAAAATTTAGTATTTTTATAATTTTTGGAATGTATTGAGCACTGGTAATGCTATATTCTAATTTATTTATAGGATTAGGACTACATTATAAATATTTAGCAGCTTATACATTATTATCATTTGTAGTGTTTTTATTAAGCTACATAATGTTTGGAATGATAGCTTCTATCATCGGATATAAATTAAATGGAAAAATAGCTTTAGCTGTACCTATGGTGGTATTTACGCCATTAGTTATTGGAGGAACAGTTATAGCTTCTCAATCAACTTCAACAAGTAATAATTTAGCTTACTATTTAAATGCAAAACGAGAGCTACAACCTGCTGGAAATAAAGCAAATATTGAGATGTTTTATTTAAATAATGATAAAGACGCCTTCTATATTATCCCTAATGGATATGAAGATAAAAGTTTTTCTCAAAAGCAACAAAATTACATTGCTAATTCATACAAATATGCTTCTTCATCTGCTAAAGGATGACAAGCGTATTCATGACTAGTAATGCCTTACCAATTAATAGATATATTTAATATTGATAATGATAATGTCTTTGATAGTTTTTCAAGTAATAAAAATAGTAATTTAGATAATTACATATATTACGATCATTTAGATTCGCCTGCTTATAGTTATGATCTAAAAGAAAATACAGGTTTACCTAAATATCAAATTACTATGCAAGATGTAGATAAAAATAAAGTACAAAAAGATGTTTACTTAGTACCTGGCGCACTTAAAAATCAAGTTAACCCAACATTAACAGGTATGTATGTTGATACAAATATTATTTATGCAAGAAATGGGGCTGATAAGTTTAACATTACCTTCCCTGAAGATTCATATAATAATACAACTGGAGATAGTTTAGTTGGGAAATTAAATTGAAGTTACCTAAAAGAATTGCTTCAGTCAAAAGAATTTAATAAATATGGTCAAAAATTCACTCGTGAAATACTTGAAAGTGATGATTACAAAGATTTAGATTCAGATGATTTAACAACTATAGCAAGTATGGTTTTTGATAAATTACAAAGCGAAATTAGTGATGAGACCTCAACTTTAAATAATTTAGATGACGATAGCGTTACTGTGTTAAATGATGCTTCAATCAATAATAAAATTATTAAGTCAAAAGTTGAAAAACAAATTTACTTACTAACAGGAATGATTTATTACATTTACTTTAACTTCTCAGGTCAAAGCCTAGGAAATGCAGTCTTATATAATTCAGCAACAAGTAACTATACACCTAAAACATATCAATTCAATATTGGTGGATATGACTACAATATTGGTGGATATGCATCATACAACACAAAACAAGAAGTAAAAGATAGTAAAGTAATTATTAGATATGACCTAATAGCTTCTAATAACTACTTATTCCAACCTTTAGAACAAATTTATCAAGTAGCTAGAGATAAACAAATAATTAATAAATATGGTTTCATAGGAATATGAATTGCTTTAGGATTTATATTTATCTTAATGAACAACATTTTATACATCAGAAAGGACTATAGATAATGGATATACTACAAGTAAATAATTTAAGTAAAATCTATAAAGATAAAAAAGAAACTCGTGGTATCTTTAACATTAGTTTTAATGTTAAAGCTGGATCATTTCATGCTTTTATAGGTGAAAATGGTGCAGGGAAAACTACAACAATAAAATCTATTATTGGTTCTTATGATAAATATGAAGGTGAAATCTTAATTAATAATATTAATGCAAGGAAACCTGCTTCAAAAGCTAAATTAGGATATGTACCTGAAGCAGCAATCTTTCCAAAGGAATTAACAACTTGAGAATACCTATATTCAGTTGCGCTTTTATCAGGTATGAATAAAAATCAAGCAACAGAAAAAATTAATGAGTTACTTGAAAGATTTGAAATTAGTAATTTAGCTAAATCAAAACCATATTCTTTTTCTTCTGGTCAAAAGAAAAAAGTTTTATTAATTCAAGCTTTACTTAATGATCCAGACTTAATAATTTTAGATGAACCAGCAGCTAACTTAGATCCTACTGCAAGATATCAATTATTCTCATTATTAGAAGCATTACACAACGAAGGAAAAAGCATATTTATTTCTTCTCACGTTCTTAGTGAAATAGATAAATATGTAGATTCATATACTCTTATTCACCACGGAGAAATAGTTTCTTCTGGAGAAAAGAAACAACCACTAGAAGATATCTTCTATGAAAAAGTTATTAAGAAATAAGATTTTCCTTTCTAGTGTAATAGCTTTACCACTATGTGCGAGTGTTATATCTTGCTCAAATACTAAAAATTCAGATAACGATATTAAAGTAAAACCAATAAAAGAAATAACTCACAATGAGATCATTTTAAAAGATATATTAAACAAGTTAAATAGCAATATACAGGAACAAGATGTTTATTTAAGAACTCAAAAAAATATTTCTAATTCTATTTTTACTGAGTTAAAAGCTTCAATGATATATGCAAATATTTCAAACAACAATGTGCTTGAAAAATCACCAAGCGAACTAAATAATCAAGTAAAAAATGCAATTGATGCAATTACAAATATGCTTACTATTAATTGATATTGATATTTAGACCATTTAAACAATAATACATATGTGTTTAATCCTTATAATTCAGACTTTAAAAATATTCCTAGTTCTAAGAAAGAAGGAAGTAAAACTCCATCAGGAACTAAAGAGTTATTTGACTATGTCAAAGAACAATTCGACTCTTGAGCATTCGAAATCAAAGATAAAGAAATTTCTCAAATTAAATCTTTTGATTTAGAAAATAAACAATCTGATATTTATAAGAATAAGAAGTTAAATTTCTTAGTGTTTGGCAATGATGCTTTTATTCCTTATTTTACTTACAGTAAGGAAGAAAACTCAGGAGAAGAAACCATTACTAAGAATTATATTTTAGTAACTCCAGATGTCTTTAGAGTTATTAATGAAGCAAATATTGATGAATTAATTAATAACTTTATCGATATATTTAAAAAGTCATATCAAGATATCATTCAAGATGATATAAATTATGCTATACAAGTAGGCGATGATAAAAGTGAAGCTACTATAAATGCATATAAGCAATATAGTGATAAAAATTTAATCAGTTTATACAATCCTAATAATTATTCAAATGTGTTCTATAGAACAGTAAATAATCTAAATAATGACAAAATGCAAATTTTAAGATATACATGAGGTGAAATCAATGAAAACTAAATTTAAATTTCTTCTTTCTAGTGTTGTAGCAACACCATTATTTTTAATGCCTGTTGCTTGTCAAGATTATAGCCACAATGAAGAATTGAATACTTATATAGACACTGATAAAGATATTTCACCTATGAAAACTTCTAAAGAAGCCATAAAACATAAAGCTATCATGAACACATTGCTTTCAAGAGTTTATAAAGCTACACCACAGGCACAAAATGCTAAAGAAGTTTATATTCTAGAACAAGAAAGAAATGCTGATCAAATCCTTGAAAAATTTAGTGAAATAGCAAAAGCCTTCAGCAATGCTTATGTAGATACTTCTAAATATAAGAAAGAAATAGCAGATATAGAATCTAAACTAGTTTTCTATAGATTTGATCCAAACAAATATCAAGAAGCTTTAAATAGAATTGATGAACTTAAAAGAATAATTAAAGAAGCTGAAGCTAATAAGCCTAGTGTTTCACCATTAGATTATTTAGCTCAATATAAAGAACTAATTTCTAAAAATTGATACTTTATTTTAAATAACTTAGATAAATTTAATTGAAATTTTGTTTCTTGAGCTTTCGATCCTTTTATTCCTACAAGCAAGGAATTAAAGGTATCTCAACAATATGTTAAGGAAGCAAATAGACAAACTCCTTATTCAACATTAAATTTCAAAGATAGTTATCTAGATGAGATAAAAATCGGAGACGAATCATACGAAATTGGTGATAACGATATTTACTACATTAAAAAAGACAAATTAGTTTTCAGATTTATGATTAGAGATATTTCAAGTGATATTTCTAGAGTAGAATTAAGTTTTGTAGGAATTTATTTTGGAGGAGCTTCAGCTAACACAATTTCAATTAACTTATTATCTCAAACAATACACAGTGGATTTATTCATGGCTATGAAGAAGGACTAAAACAATACCAAGAAGATATGCCTAAAAAACAAAGATATGGATATCCAGCATTTGTATTCCCATTTGGAAAGGAGCATGATGAAAAAACTAAAGAAACTGCTAATTAGCCTTTTAACACTATCAGCAAGTTGTACAATTCTTGCTCCTAGCATTTCAGCCATTAGCAATAAAGAAGCATCAAACGATATCGAAGAAACAAATAAAGCTACAGCAAAAGAAGAAAACGATTTTGAAGATGATTTAACATTAAAATGAAAGATGTTTCTAAAACAAGAAGCAGTCTCTTCACTTTTGGATGAAATTTATGGTGATGATCTTGAAGCCAGAAATGAATATGTAGCATCTCAAAAAGCTTTATTACATAATAACTATATTGAAAAAGTTTCAACAGCTTTAAAATATTCTAATGTAATTACACGTCAATCTTCTAAATACGAAGAGGATTCTCCTTATCCTTGAATAACTACAGTAGCTGCATTCCCTTATTCTGTAAAAGAAGGTGATAAAATTATTGATGAAGCAAATGAAAAGAATTGATTATGAAGCTTATTTAATATTAATCGTTTTACCTTTATGCAAAATTATGCATTTACTCGTAATAACAATGAAAGTCAAGAATCATTTAGCTTAAGAGATAGTGAAAATAAGTTAATTTACTCAATTTTCTCTAATATTAAGTCAAATAATATTATTCAATTTGTTAAACAAGGTGAATCTTCGGATGATGAGTTACACTACTACTTATTAAATGAAAATGGTTTTATCTTAAAATTAGATTTAAGCATATATATTGATACTGAAACTCAGAAAAAAAATGTAAAAACTAAACTTTTTAATTATATTGTTTCTTATCCAAAATTACTATCTGCAAGCAATAAAAATGCAATCTTTAATTTAAATAAATATGTAAACTTATATGGGAACTTTGATTTAAGTAATTCAGGTAAAACACAAACTGAAGAAGTTTTATACAAAGATTATTATGGAGGTATTCTACTGAAATATGCACCAGTAGATGTAAAGTAGTATGAAAAAATTAAGATGATTATTACCCTTAGGAATCTTACACTTAGCAGCATTACCTGTAGTTGCTACAGCATGCTCTACTACAAATAAACTCAAAAAAAGAGAACATATTATGCAAGGGATTAAAGATGAATTAGCTAAATATGGTGTTAATTTTTCTAAAGAACAAGAAGATGCATATAAAAACTTTGATCAAGCAGCTTACGACAAGCTTTCTTCTCAACTGCAAGCTAATGCAAGTAAAATTTTTGCTCTTAATAAGGAAATAAATGAAGTAGAAATGGCTCCTGAACAAAAAGAAGCAAAGCAAGCTCAATTAGATGCTTTACTAAAACAACAAGGAGATTTACTTTCAAAAAACATCCTTCCTTATTTTGCTTACTTATATAATTTCACAACTAAATTTTATGACTATGGATTATTGACTAAAGCATTAAAAAGCGATACACATGCCGTGCACACACCTCTTTATGTTCACTATGCAGCTAATGTACAAAATGAAAATTCAAATGATATAGCTGCACCTCATACTCACTTTACTTACAACCGTAATGAAGTAAAGCCAAACGTATTAATGAAAAAGCTAAAATATTCTAGATTACAAGAATCTCCTAAATATCCTGGATACCGTGTAATGTATGTAAGTTTTAAAAGAACTGTATTTAAGATTTATGTATCAGCACAAGGTCAAGTTACTTTAGATCCTTTATGTATTTATTTCACAAAATCAAGTGATGCCTACCCAATTGATCCAACGGATACATTTGATGCAATGGAAAAAAATGAAGCTACATTGACTAAAGAAGACATCATTCTTTTTGAAACAAAATTCGCTAAAAGATATGATGTTCAATATCCACAATTTAATTTAATTTATTAGTTTACTTTTATAACTTAAAAACAGTAAGATTTGATTTTTAAAAAAAGCAAATTTTTACTGTTTTTTTGTTATCTTTTAGTACAATTTCAATATGAAAAATAAGGCAATGTTAATTCAAATTCTTCAGGTTAAAAATATCTTTAGAGTTTTTAATGATATTGAATATTCAAGTGCACAATACTTAGTTGAAGAATACTCTGAAAATTTATACGATACTGTCTCCCTGTAGATATTAATTGATTTTTAAATTAATATGAAAGGAGAACAAAATGGCAAAGAAAAAAATCAATAAAGACGAACAACCAGTTATTGAACTAATTGATGTTGTTAAAGAATTTCAAGATAAAACTGTTTTGCACAGTATTAATTTGCAAATTAAACGTGGTGAATTTGTAACTTTACTTGGACCTTCTGGATCAGGTAAGACCACAATTCTAAGATTAATTGGTGGTTTTGAGTGAGCTACCCGTGGTGAAATTAAATTCGATGGGTACGATATTAAAGACTTAGAACCTTACAAAAGAAATGTATCAACAATTTTCCAAGATTATGCTTTATTCCCACACTTAAATGTTGAAGGTAATATTGCTTATGGTTTAAAACTAAAAAGAGTACCTCGTGAAGTAATTAATGATAAATATAATGCTTTATACCAAAAGAAATTAGCTCAATGAACAGCACTTTCAGAATCTAAAATGGCTCAACTTGATAAAATTCAAGAAAAATACGAAGCTGAATTAGAATCAACTAAACCAGGTACATATCAATACAGAAAACGCCAAAATTGACTTGACGATTCTGACTTCAAATACTCATACTGAGAAAACTATGTAAATCAAAAATCTGAAGCATTTAAAAATCGTTACTTTAAACGTAAGATGACTAAAGATGAAATGAATGCTAAAATAGCTAAAATGATTGATTTAGTTGGATTAACAGGAAATGCTACTAAACCAATTAGTGCACTTTCAGGTGGAATGAAACAACGTGTAGCTTTAGCTAGATCACTTGTTATTGAACCTGAAATCCTATTACTTGATGAACCTCTTTCTGCACTTGATGCCAAAATTAGACAAAAAATGCAAGTGTTACTTAGAAGCGTACAACAAGAACTAGGCCTTACATTTATCTTTGTTACTCACGACCAAGACGAAGCTTTAGAATTATCAGATCGTATTGCTGTAATGCGTGATGGTAGAATTGAGCAATACGATACACCTAAAAACATTTATGACTACCCTGTAAATATTTGAGTAGCTAAATTCATAGGTGATTCAAATATCTTTAATGCAAAATTCAATCCTAAGAATGGAAAAATTAAATTACTTGGAAAAGAATTTAAAACTATTCACGAAGTTGATGAATTTGCTCCTAATGAAATGTTAGATGCTTTAATTCGTCCTGAGGATATTGATATTAATGCAAATCCATCAACAACCAAAGATAAAATTGCAGGAAAAATAGTAGATATCTCATATCGTGGTTCATACTACTATTTAAAAGTTGAAATTGCTGATGAAGAATACATTTATGTTGAAACAGCCAAAAAATTTGATTTAGATGAAAAAGTATATATGAGTTGAACAATTGACTCAATTCACTTAATGAAAAAAGATCCTAAGTGAGATTATTCAAATCATGATTTCCAAAATTAAAGAAAAATTAACGCTTAATCGCAAGCTTTATTTGGCGCTACCATACATTCTAGTAGCTATTCTTCTTATAATCCTTCCACTAATTATGATTATTTATTCAGCATTTTCTGTTTCAGGAAATGACTTTAATTCATGAGAATTAGTAACAAGTAAAAACACTTGAAGAATAATGGGACGTAGCTTGTGAATTGGGTTGGTATCAGCGATTTTTTGCCTTATTATTGGCTTTCCGTATGCATACTTTATTTCAACATCTAAATCCAAAGTTTTCAGAATTTATGCTTTAAGCTTAATTCTTTCTCCAATGGCAATTTTCACTATCGCTAGAGTTTATTCAATTAAAGCCTTATTTTTAGCGATATTTGCTTCAGATCCTAAAAGCTTAAATAATGAAATGTTTATAGTTTTCGGACTTACATACTTAAATTTACCTTTAATGATTATGCCTTTATACACAGTGTTTAAGGATATGCCTAAAAACATTGTGGAAGCAAGTAATGATTTAGGATACAACAATGTGCAAACTATCTTTAAAGTAATTATTCCTTATGGAACTAAAGCTATTTTAAGTGGACTAGCAATGATATTTCTAGCTAGTGCAACCACCTTTATTATTTCGGCTAAATTACTACCAGATGGTTCTCAACACCAGTTAATTGGAGATATTATTAACTCTAAAATTAATCCAGGTAACAAGTTTGATCTTTCTGCAGGATCTTCTCTTGTTATTGTTGTTTCTTTAGTCTTTATTTCAATTTATGCTTTAATGCTCTTTATTCCTAAACTAATCTTTAAGCTTAAGAAAGGAGCACACTATGAGTAAACTTGGAAGTTTTTTAAGAAAAACATACATATACATCATTTTATCAATTGTATATATACCACTATTTTTTGGTGCTATCTTTACCTTTAACCAAGCCACACCGAAAGGTTTATTTAACACAACTTGAACTAAGGGTACTGTAGAAAACTGAATCCATTTATTTGATAATGATCGTATTTCTGCTTTAGTTAACTCAGTGTTACTAGCTATTATTGTTTCATTCTTAGTGTGCTGTATTTCACTTGTTACAGTTTATGCACTTTATCGTCAAAAGAACCGTGCAGTAAGAGGATTTGTTACAGCGAGCTCAAATATTCCTTTAATTAATCCAGATAACATTACAGCTATTGGGCTTGTACTTGTGTTTGGAGCTTTCTTTGGAGTAGTTCAAACAGATAATGAAGGATTTATTCGTGTAATTATTGCTCATACAGTTATGGCACTTCCATATGGTATTTCTTTAATGCTACCACGTAGTGAAAAATTCAATAATAACCTATTTGAAGCAAGTCAAGATTTAGGATATTCAAAAATTAGATCTTGATTTAGAACATACTTTGTTTATATGATACCTTCAATCATTATGGCTGTAGTGGTATCTTCTGTATTAAGTTTTGATGACTTCATTATTACTCGTACAGTATCAAACTCACCTACTCTTGGAACTAAATTATACGAAGGTTCATTTGAACCTTGAGGACTTGTTTTAGGAACTATTATTCTCTTTATTACAATAGTTGCTAACATAATTTATACTTTAGTTAAAAAGAACAAAAAATAATGAAAAAGTTATATCGTAATTTATTAATTAGTTCCACATTACTTGCTTCAGGAGTAGTTGTAGGAAGTGCAATAGCTTACAAAGTAACACATCAATATAAACCTGCTTTTTATAATTTCAAATCATATATGTCTGAAGATAACCAAACTATCTTAAGAAAACACTTTACCTATACACAATTCAGTGAAGTAGGAGAGTTCAATAATGCTTTAATCAATCACAAAGCAGCTGCTGGTGTAGGAACAGACTTTTTAGCAGCTCAATTAGTTACCAAAGGGCTAATAGGAAAAATTGATTATGCAACCTTATTTAAAGATGAAAGCTTAAGAGATAATCCTACTAAAACCAAAAATATCGTACGTTTATTTCTAAGAGATGAAATCTGAAACCATCTTGCTTCATATAATGAATATTTAGCAAAATATAACAAAGGTGAACTATGAGAATACTTTTTTCCATACTATTCTCAAGATACTGTTATAGCTTATAACACTAGAAAGAATCCTATAGCAGAATCACGTAGAGAAGATAAAGAAGATCCTTTATCAGGTATATCTACATCTTGAATTAAACAGCAAAATTTCGCTAATGGCGAAGCTTACAATTCCTTTATTAATGTCCTAAAAGCTGTAAGTTGAAATGGTTTTGATACATATGTAATAACGGATGCAATGCGCGATAATATGCTTTATGGTTCATCATACTGATTACTTCCAGATGGAGAAAGAACTTCTTCTCGTTTTACAGGAGACGTAAATTCAGATACTTATAAAATACTTATTGATTCATTTAAACAACTAATTAAAGATGGAACTGGTTATGATGTTAGAAACAATCGTCACATTTCTTTTGAAGGTGATGGTTTAGAACTTTTAAACCAATTAATTAACCCTAAACGTCCTGATATCAAAGCTGCTATTATGTATAATGGTGACGCAATTGATGCTTATTATGGATCAGATAATTATCCAGCTACTGAATGAGAAAAAAATAATGGATTTACTCATGATGGTGATATTAGAGTTATCAAACCTAAACAAAATCTTCTTTTAGTTGACGGAATTATGCTTTCTGCATCTAATTCAGAAGAAGAAAATAATCAATATATCGATATCTTAAGTAATAGTGTCTATAGCAATTTAAATCGTTATTGAGAATTAGGAAAAGATAAGGTAAAATTAGAATCCTACAGTAAAGAGGAAAAAGCTAAATTTAATGAAAACTTAGTTGCTCTAACTTGAAAACAAATTCAACAAGAAGGTGCTTTTAATCAACTATGAGATCCTAAATTCTTGAGTAAAGATATCTCACAAGTTCAAATTAATAACGTTATTACTAAATACAGTGATCTAATTAATTTATCACTACCTGCTAATGCTAAATGACTTGAAGAATACAATAAAGCTCAAACTAAAGAAGATAATGAGATAGAAAACTATGATGATAAAATAAATATCGCTCCAAGTATTCTTCAAAAGTACTTTTTAGCTAATTTATCAACTTTATTAGATCGGTTTTTAGAATTTACAAATAATCAAAACGCTTCTGTACTAGATATAAAAGGTGATCAGGAAGCTCAAATATTATCTGCTATAGTGCAAAGTAATAAATCTGAAATTAAAAGCTTTCTTTCTGATAATGAATCAGAGGAGCTCAAAGATGTTTTAGCCTTGTATTTAGCTAGAAAAATAGCATTTATTGATATTTCTAATGAAGAAAATATCGAAGGTTGAGGCAACTTAACTAATTTCAACTATATCAATTATGTACCGACACAAGAAATAGATTATCAATTAGTGTTGCGCAACTATTTTGCAGATGTGATTGATGGGCAAGATAAAAACGTTATAGATATATATAAAATTAGCGATATATCTAGCAATTATGATAAATTAGAAATATTTGTAAAAGAATTACAAATTCTAATTAATCAATATGAACAAAAAACTAATAATACCCATGAAATAGCTGAATATCTAATTCAAGCTAAAGAAAAACTTGCTGAAATTAATCAAGCATTAGTAAAAAATCAAGAAAGTGAATTAGATGATTTAATAAATAATATTGAAAAAGAAAAGAACAATGTTATTATCGCTAAGGCATGAAAAAATAATGGCATTATCGAACATAAAGCTTTATCACCTGTAAGCGAACAAATTTCATCAGAATCATCACAATATTATTTTATGGAAACAAAAAGTTAAGATCGGGTATTCGGTCTTTTCTTTTGCAATATATCATTTAACTTTATACAAGTAATTAAGAATGCATAATTACGGATAACACTATGATATAGGAATATATGTATTTATAATATTTTAAACTCCGAAATTCTAAATTTATTTTTAAACAATGTTTTATGTTGATTTTACTAGCTAAAATAGCTCAGTAAAAGAGTAAAAGCCATATATTTAATATGTTCCACATTAGATTTCCATTTTCATCTATTTTGTAGAGATTAAAGTACAATATATAAATATAAAAGAAAGGTATTTTATGTTTGATAAGAAAAATAAAAATTGGTTTATAGTTTTCTCTATTTTATTAGCTATAATGATCGTGTTTGTGATTGCATGTTTTACATTAATAATTTTAGGATCAACAAAATATGCTAATACTGATTTATTTGAGCCATTACTTTATTCAGGCTTAGGTTTCAGCCTTGGTGTTGCATTGATTAGAATAGTAACTATGTTTTACTTTTCAGCTTTCCGTGATACATATAGCGATAACTGATATGATGCAGCTAAATATTATATGAATCTAAATAAATTTGCAAAAGCAATTTATGTATTAATGATTCTATTTTATGGATTTATGTGAGGATATTCAATGCTCAACAAAAGTATTGATGATGTTAAAAATAATAGAAAACCAGAAGATAGTCAAAATGTCACAATGTTTAAAGATTAATTTAATACTTTAAAAGTATTCATTATAAGATAAAAACCGAATAGTCTTGCTTATGGGACTATTCGGACTTAATTGCAATCTCCAGTGCAACACTTTTATTAAGGTGTAATAAAAGTGGAGCACTGTTTTTTATGCTCCACCGAAAACCCCTCAGAAAGAATTTCATATAAATTATACAAGAATAACTTTGAAAATAAGGTATCTTATAGAAACCTTATTAAAAGAAAATTATTCAATAAATGAAATAGCAGAAATTACCAAATTTAATAAAAGTTCTATATCAAGAGAGATAGAATTAAACTCAGATTTGTATGGATATTCAGCAGAATATGCAGAAGAAAAAGCACGAATTAGATATCATTGAAAATGCTATTTTCAATTAAGAAATGAAATCGAAAGTTATCCTGAATTTACTGATGTCTTTATCCATAAATACAATAAAAAGACTTTTGGAATTAAGTTAACTTATATGTATATTAAGTTTAACTATTCATTCAAAATGTCTTCTTTGAGAACAGTTTTTAACTGAATTAATTCATATGCATGAGATATAACCAGGCAAGAAAGATTAAGAAGATTCTACAAAAAAGGTGGCAAAAGAGTAAAAAGTGCATCTGAGAAATTAGTTGGACTAAGAAGATTAAGACCATTTTGGTGTAGACCTCAAAAAATAAACGATAGATCTGACTTTGGTCATTGAGAAATCGACTTTATTATAGGCAAATCTGGAAAAGATAACTACAATTTAATCACTTTTACAGAGCGAATGACTCGATATGGATTCATCATCAAATACAAAGGAAAAAATCCTTGAAATGTAGGAAAAGTTATTTGAGTTCTCATTCGAAAAAAAGAATTAAATGTTAAAAGTATTACCTGTGATAATGGAGTTGAATTTTCAAAATTGTTTTATCTTGCTTATCGACTTAACATATACATTTATCGAGCTGTTCCTTATGCTTCATTTCAAAAAGGTAGCAATGAACATTTTAATGGATTAGTCAGAAGAGAATATCCTAAAGGCACTAATTTTAATAAAATTCCCGAAGAAGAAATATTGCAAACACAGAACAGAATAAATTCAATGCCGAGGGAAATTCATGATTGGCAATCAGCTGATGAATTATTTTTTGACTGGAATTATTATAAGGATAAATGAACACCAATTCCAAGTGATGAAAAATACTTTATTAGGTCAAAACTAAAACAACCATCTAATACCAAAAGAAACAAATTTTTTAAAAATAAATACTAAATGGAAAATTGAAGGAAAGAAAAATATCTGGTGTAAAAGCCAGATATTTTGGTGTTGCAATGGAAATTGCATTTTAGTAAGTGGAGCACTTTTTTTGTGTTCCACCAAAACCCCTTCGAAAGGATTTCATATAAATTATACAAGAATAATCTTGAAAATAAGGTAGCTCATAGAAGCTTTATTAAAAAATATTCAATAAATGGAATAGCATAGCACAAATCACCAAATTTAACAAAAGGTCTATATAAAGAAAGCTGGAATTAAACTCAGATATATATATGGATATCCAGCAGAATACATACTGAATCCCTGTTTTTATGCCACTTTATTTAAGTAATCATTTCGATGCTCCACTGAAGTTCAGTAGATTCCATGAGATGAATAATAATATATTAACTCTAAATTAAAACGACCATCAAATACCAAAAGTTTTATTTTAATATTTTGAATCAATAACTCAAGAGTCATTTATTTTAGCACCACTATACTTATCGTTTATTTGGAATTTTTGTAAAGAAGGAATCTTCATTAATTGTTCGCTTATTGCTTCCGCTCCATCTTCATTAAGAGATGGATTATCTATAATAAATTCTTTTAGATTAGTAATTGAAGCAAAGTCTGTATTAAGTATGTTTAATTCTTTTAAATTCGGCAAGTGAATTTTTTCTAAATTATCTGCCTCTTTTAATAACATCCCATTAAATGATTCAATTGATTCATTATAATATTCCTTAGCATCACCTTTATAATATAATAGTGTATTTCCAACCACGAGTTCATCTTGGGCGCTATTTTCCATAAGGGTATTTTTAAAACAGATATTATGAGTGAAACCTGGAATGTCGATAACATTAACAGGAACTTCGGATGATATGTTGAGTGTGTGTTGTATATGGTCGAGATATCTAAATGTACTTTTTATATATTCTCAATATTTATTATCTCAATTAGGAATGTGTATTTCTCGAATACTGTCTGCTCCACAAAATGAATTTCAGTTGCAAAATTTTACATTTTCTAAATATATTTTGTTTACATATATATTATTTTTAAATGCATTCGATGCCACAAAATATGCCTCATTGTCTATAAACGTTTCGTCTTTTGTGCTACATTTAACAAGCGTAGAATTGATATGTACAACTTCAGGCATTGAAGTGTATTCTCAATCAAATTGAATATTAGGTATTTTTAATTCTGGTGATAGTTTTATTTCTTTTAATGAAAAATTATATTTGAGAAATTCATCAAGAAAAATGTTCATGTTTTCTCTCATTTTGCATTTATATGGTATAACTCCCTTGTACGAATCTAATTCGAGTGTTTCCAATTTCACAGCTCCACTGAATGCCTCGTTTCCGATGCTTCATACATTTTTCAACTTAATACTTTTTATATATTTATTATTTTTAAATGCTTCATTTGCTACTACTGTTACATATTCATTTTCAAAGTGTTCTTGATTTTTTTGATACTTAAACAAAATTTTTCCTAAAATTAATTCATCCGGAAGAAAATCATTAGTAAATATTGGTTCTTCATTAGGAACCGAATTTAATTTTGGGATGTTATAACTTTTTAAGTTGCAACATCCAATAAAAGCCCCTGATCAAATCCCTAATACGTTAGGCAAATCAACAGATTCTAAATTTAAACATCCCGCAAAAGCTTCAATTCCGATTTTTGTTGCGTTAGGAAATGAAATGTGTTTAACATATTTATTTTTAAAAAATGCTCTTTCAAATATTTCTTCTACATCATTTAGTTCTACTTTTTCATCTTTAGCTTGATATTTCAATAATATCCCGTTAATAATCGTAACTTCAGGGAGAGCTTCATAATTAAATGAATCTGAAAAAATAAAGTCTATATCTATATTAGTAGGAATATTTTAAGGTGCTGGATGCCTTTGCATCGCTCTGATAATATTATAACACAAAAAAATAAAATCCTTATAATTTTTTTATAAAATTTTTATAATTTTTTTAGAATTATTTTTTTAAGTGAATGTATTTAAATATATAAAAATATAATTATTATGAGCATTAGGAAACTAGTTGCTCACACAATTATTTTCGATTATAGGAAGTTAACTGAATTAATTTATTTATGTGCTTACATAAATTTGTTTTATATTGTTATGCTTATTTTTTCTTGGATTTCATTTCATTAAATTTGGAACGTTAAATCTTTAGGTTATCGAAGTTATTTGTATTTATAAATTTCTTTTTCTTAAATCGCCCTTACTGATATTACTCTTCATTTCTTTCTTAGCATTGTATGTAGTTTTATTTCGGTGATATATATAAATTAGTAAGGGTGTTATATGGGAGAAAATCTCCCACCAACTTTTCGCTATTTTGATTATAGATCACACATTTAAGATTGTTATAATTCAGATAATTGAATTGTTAAAACCTTATCTAGATTATTCTACATTGATTCACTAAATTCGCACACTTCGGTGTGCTTTTCTTTTGCTGATGATGTAAGGGGGTAGATGGTTGCTTCTTTCTTAATGCTTTAGAATTAAAAAAGTTTTTAGGATGATGATGGGTGCAAGAAGTTGCTTGGGTTGAGTTGAGTTGACTGAGAAGAGTTGGTAGAAGTTGATGCACTTAAGGGTGTAGGGGTATGGGGGGTGTGAAAAAAAAGTCGGTTTCTAGATTTATCCCACCACTGTTTGAGTCTTCCGTGCAGTTTTTCTGATTTTCAAAATCCAAAACCTCAAAATTTCGGGAATTTCTTAAATATACAGAATTAAAAAAATGAATTATGTTATAAAATACTATAAAATACTATTTTTTTACTTTTTTAATTTTATATGGTAGAATTATAACAGATAAAACACACCTATTTCTCTCTTTTATCTCTATTTTTTGCTACTATTCTTTTATTATTTAATATATAATATAAATATATAAATATACATATAAATATATAAATTAATAATAGAAAATAGAGAAAATAGGTATATAAAAAAGGAATGTAAGGTAGGAGTTCAAAACTTTTTTGAGTGTTTTTAATTTTATATATTAAAGAAAAAGGAGCTAAAACAATGAGAAAAATAAATAAAAACTGTTTTACATCTGAAGAACTTCTTAATCATCTAGAAGCAAAAATCAATGAAGCAAATATGGAGCTGTGATGCGACTTATTCTATTCTGATGTAACTCAATGAATAGAACAAAATAAAAGATTTCTAAAGTTCGAAGACTTTAACTATCTTCATTATTTAAAAACTCACAATGCTAAAAAAATAAAAGACATCCTTAACGATGAAAGAAACTGGACCAATTTTGTATTCATCAGAAAATGGAGAAATTTAAAAGCTCAGCAACGGACAGAAAATTACTCAGCTGAAAAATTCAGAGTGGTATTCTGTGAGAAAGCTCAAACTCTTGTGCATCGTGCTTTATTCTTATCTATTTACGAGTTTATTCAGAGTCGTGTTAAGTTATTAAGAGTGGCTTGGAATTATGATGTCAGCACATCTCAATTTATTCAGACACTTTTCAATATAAAGTCAGCGACTCAAGTTACAATGCTTAAAAATTTCAATACTCAGCCCGTTAATAGGCAGTACCCGTCTTTAATTGACTTATATCAAGTGCTGGCTTATTTTGTTGCTACTTTTGGTGATATTGCTCAAAAAACAATTAAGACTCTTTTTTATAATCATCTAAAAAACCACTTTTATTTATATCCAGAAGACAATGGAACACTGATGGACATAATAACAGTCACCTACCGTGTGCTAGATAACTTAACGGCTTTATATTATTGAAATGAAGACAATAAGCAAGGGGAACCTAAATTGAGATGGCACGGAGATAAACGGTACAGCTATATTTCTAAAAAGCTTTAGTCTATTTATATTTTTATATATGTTATAATTAAATTATGAAGAAAAACAGCAGAGAGAGTTGTAACCGTAAAGAGTTAGAGAGCTTTTTGTGTGATAAAATAAAATCGCTAGAACTCTCTTCAGCACTTGAAATTTTCAGCAGTGAAATAAAAAAAGGGATGGAAGAAAATAATAAGTTCCTAAATATTGAGTGCTATTCTCTATGAAAAGAATTTAACCAGAAGAAATACAAGACAATTCAGAACCTTAAAGAAATAGAAACAGACTGAACGAAGTACATCATATACAGAAGATGAAGAGTGAAACCAGCTCAAGAAAAAAAGAAAGATCCCAGCAATGTTGTGTTTTCTGTGATATTTAAAGAAAGAATGAACACCGTAATTCATAGAGCATTATTTCTTGCCCTTTTTGATTACATCAGCACAGAAATAACACAAATAAAAGAAAAGTGGACAATAACAGCGACAGCTTCTCAAATTATGATGGTTATTTTTAACATTAAGTATCCAATTTTAATAAGCAAATTAAAGAATTACAAAAACGAGCCAATAAGCAAACAGTACCCATCCTTGTTAGAACTTTATAAAGCTATTTTTTTACTCATTAAAGAAATGGGGGTGTTTTGTGGCTATATTATTGCTGGACTTTTTCTAAAACATTTAGAAGAATACCACTCAAATTTTCCTAATGATGATAGCATAACAAAGCAACTAGAAGAGACGACTCTTCAGTTTATAAATTACATAAATAAATTAGACTGTTAATCTCAAACGGGAGCAGTTTAATATGGAATTAAAAAACAAAAGACAATTAGAGAACCTCAAGAACAGCATCAGTCAAGAAACAGAAGTAGACTGGGGCGAGTTTTCTAATTCTTTAATGTTGTATGTTATTGACGATATAATCAGCAAAATAAACGAGATAAATAAGCTCCATAGGTATTTTATTAATGAAGTAAAGCCGAGCCGTATAAAGGCCCTAAATGAGCTAATTAAAGAGAAGAATAAACAACTCAAAGTGTTAGAACAAAGACTGAAAGCCGAACAGCAACTGATTTCCCCAGATTTCATTAAAAGCCTGACCCCAGAAAGTGTGAATGAAGTAATTTTTTACGATAACAATAAAAAGTGGCTGGAGAAGAGTATTAAGTTAATAAATGAGCTAAAAAACCAAGTTAAGAAACACACTGAAGAAATAATGCAACTGGAAAACAGTAATGAGGGCTTCGTGGTTGATGAAGATGGGAAGACAACATCAAGAAACGATGAACTTCAGCGAAGTTATAAAATAATAGCTGACCACATCGTTAATAATTTACAAATTCAAATAAGTAAAGAGAAACTCCAAGCAATTCTGGAAAAATACAAAGATGATAGCGAGGATGATTTTGACTTTTAGAGACTTGTACAAAATTCATCCATTATGGAAGAAAGTAGAAAAAGAAGTCAACACTTGAGATTTCTCTAATTTAGATGAGCCGACCCAATATGCTTACAGTGTAGCATACCGACAAGAAAAAGACAAAGAGAAAATTGTAGCCAGCAAGATGGTATTTTTCCAGTGTGCTAGACACTTGCTGTTTTTATATCAGCAAAAACACAACGAGAATTTTCCCTTAAAATATCGCCCCGAGTTTTTTAATGCTATAAAGAATTATGCTAGCAAAATAATAATCCCCCAAATTAATAAGCCGTTCGTTTTTACTGATTTCAGAAAATTCCAGACTGGTTTTATATGGGGCTGAGTTTATAAGAATGAAGAAGACCACTTTTTAACAAACGAAGTGTTCGACATTGAAGCCCGTAAGCAATGAAAGAGTAGCTTTTGAGCTATGATCTCTCTCTGTGTAAGTATGGGTCTTCTTAGAGATGGGAACCCTGAAATTTATTTTGCAGGACCTACAAGAGACAGTAGCAGAATACCGTACGAAATCGCACTGAATTACATTTTTAAAAGCCCGAAAATAGCAAAGGATTACCAAAAAGCAAACACCATCCAAATTTTAAGCAAGAAACGGGGAAAAATTAAGGCGATACCGTTCGACACGGCCGCGCTGGAGGGTAAAAATCCGTCTATGGTTATCCTTACTGAGTACCATCTACACAAAGATGACACAATGCAGAAATCAGCCAAATATGCTAAAAATACAAGTAGGAAGAACCTAATGCTGGTATATGATACTACCAAAGGGACTAAAACAGACTCTGTGTGCTTTATTAGAGAACAAGCATACAAAGGGTTCCTAGAGCAACAAATAGCTCAGCCAGATAAACTTCACGAGAATGCTAATATTTTTCTCTTTTGTGCTGAGCTTGATGAAGAAGACTATGAAAACTGGCGAGACATATCATTATGAAAAAAAGCCAATCCTGGCCTTGATATAACCGTGGCTCTCTCTGACTTAAAAAATGAATACACACAAATAACCAGCAGAAGTCAAGAGACTGAATTTAAGGTAAAGAGACTGGGGATGTGAGTAAATAACGCCAGCAGTTATTTCAGTCTGTTCGATATTCTAGACAATCAAAAAGAAAACGAAGAAAAAGTCAAGCCGTACATTGATACTAATTTCAAAGACTTACAGCCATTGATGGGAGTTGACTTATCCAGCATCCACGATGTAACAGCCGTGGTTCAGCATTGAGAAATACCACAAGAAGATGGGGACAGCATCTGAGTATTTAAGGCGATGGGATTTCTTCCAGAACATAACATAGAGAGAAAAGAATACCTTGACCACGTTCCATATAAAGAGTGAGAACAGAAGAATTTCCTAACTCTCACAAAAGGCGATGTGGTTGACTATAGCGAGTTAAAAAACTACATAAAATTATGAAAAGACACGTTTTATGGTACAATATTGATGTACGATAATTGATGCTTTAACATCGTAAAAAGGTACTTATTAGACGAGAATATTTTTAGAAAAGAAGAGCTGATTCCAGTTAAACAAGGTGTGTACCTAACACCAGCATTTAAAGAATTAGACAGAAAAATAAGATTGAGAAAAATTTATATACTTGATAACAACGAAATGATGATCAATCATTTACTAAATGTAGCAGTCAAAGAAACACAGATGGGAAATTATTACCTTAAGAAAATAAGCCCGTTCCGTAGAATTGACTTAGCTATGGCACTGTTAAACAGTGTGGCTTATAGACACCGTTACAATGAAGAAAAAGAGCAGACAAATTATTACAACCTTATAAATTAATTCAGTTATTACCACGGGAGACACATTGCGTGATAACTGATTCATTAGACTATTCAAACCTAAAAGCATTGCTTATAACTCAAATGGTTATGAGCGTTTTTCCACGTCTTTACAATATAATACCGAGAGCAAATTAATAAGAACCTTAACACCACCCGAACTATTGACTTATTCCAGTGTAGTTCGTTCGTTCCAGATGCTTGCTAATGATATAGCAAAAGTGAATTTTCAATTCATTCAAGAAAATAACGGAACGAAAAACATCCAGCAGAATAATATAACATACATACTTAACAAAAAACCGTGCAAAGACTTAACACCGTGAGAATTTAAAAAGGTAATAGTGTGAAATTTACTCATTCACGGAACAGCACCTATTTTTATCGAACGGGACAATAAGGGAGAAATTACTCAGCTTGTTCCAGCTCATCCTAGCTTTATCAGTAAAAACGAAGATGGTACATTTTTACTCAAGAAAAGCGACACCAATCCAATAACATTGCCAGAAGATTCTGTTATCTGAATAGAGTATGAATTAATAGGTGGACTGGAAGACACTAGCTTTAGACAATTGTTTAAGAGTACAATAAGCAAAGTCAGAGAGAACGAACTAGCTATGCTGAATGCTATAAAAAACGACTTCAGTTATTCAATGTTCTTGAAAATCCAAAACGCGACTGACCAAAAGCAAAGAGAGCAAGCCAATAAGGCAATGCAAGAAATGCTGGAAATGCAGAAACGGGAAGGTCGCTTCGCTGTTGTTATTGATGAAAAGTGGGACTTTGGGAATGCTATGAATACAGCCAGTGGAAAAATAGACTTCCAAACGAGAAACAGCATAGGGAGAGAGTTCGCCAGCTGTCTAGGTATTCCACCAGCTAAACTAGGTTACGACGACCCTAATAAATACAATAGCAGTAGCGAACTAAATAAGGCTTATATTGATAACAGTCTAAAACCCTTACTCATTAATATAACTCAACGGTTGACCTATGCTTTATGTACTCAGCCAAATGAAGAAATTAATTTCAAAATTATTGACTTATTAAGCATCGACTTGAAAGCATTACAAGAATTCGCTGCCAGTGGTATTAATAGTGGATACCTAACCCCGAACGAAGTACGGGAACTTATCGGACTACCTAAACACCCAGACGGGGACATTCTATTAGCTAACGGAACACTTACACCCGTTAACATCCTAGGTAGTCAGACAGATATAAAAAGAAAGGAGGTAGACGTTGGAAAATAAAGTAATTTATATGAATAGTCCACTGGCTGAAGTAATCAGCAGAAACGTGGAAAATACTCAAGACAATAAACAAGAGAGAACAATAGAACTAACGATTGAATTAGACAGCTGAAGCCCAGAATACCCGTTGGGAAATGATGGAAAAAAATACAGAGAAAAGCTGGACCTTAATTGTTTTGATTTTGAAAAACCCGTGGAACAGCTTGAGCTAAATAGCTACCTAGACCACAAAATCGGAATCGAACACCTAATAGCATCAACCAAAGATGGAACAATGTCAGTTCAAAAAGAAGGATCTAAAATCATCGCACGGTTAAAAGTAAACGAAGCAGATCCGTTATCAAAAAAGACGGCTGACTTAATTCAAAAGGGAGTCATTACTTCTAACAGTTTTATATTCAAGCCAGAAGAGCGAGACTTTAAATGATACAAGGAAGAAGAGACAGAAAATGGTGTAACACTTGAAGTCATCCACAAAAAGGCAAAACTCATCAGCATAGACCCTGTGTTCGCTGGATTTTATCCACAAGACAAGTGCCGAGCATATGATGAGAATAATAAATTTCTAGGAAAGGAATATATGGCAGAAATTAATCAAGAGCAACAAACACAAGAAGAAAGAGTTCTAGAAACTCAATCACAACCAGAACCACAAGAAGCAGTAGAAAAAAGAGCAGAGAAAGACAAAGAGTTCGACATTAAATTACCCGATGAAATTAATAGCAAAATAGCTGAAGTAGTCAGTGAGATGAAAGAAATAGTGTCAAAAATCAATGAAAAAGCAAACACACTTTTAAATGAATCTCAAGAAGAAAAAACAGAAGAGAATTCTGTAACAAGAGCAATTCTCAACACAATACAAAAAGGAGAAAAAAACGTGGATATTAAAGAAATAAAAACAAAAATCAAAACACGCCAAAAATTATCAGCTGAAGAATTAGACGCATTTTATTTAGCTAATGCGAAAATTAATGAAGAAGTTAAAAGAGAAGTGGGACTAATTGCCCCAAACAGCAACGAAATTTTAGAAAACTTGACAGCTAGAGCATTAGATGGGACAACAAATCTCAAAGGGCTTGCCGTTGTTGAAACCTTAACAGAACCAGGAATTTTAACAGAAGCATCAGCAGTCTTCCCAGAATTGACTGAGTTCGCCAGAAGAGTACCACTCACGGGACTAGATAAGCTATCAACAAGAGTGTTAGTAGGAGACAAAAAATTGCCTGGAGTAATTGCCGAAGCTGAAGAGTCAACTGATATGAGTGGTAGCACTTTTGCCGTTACATTATTACCAGACAGAAGAAGTGTCAAAATTCAGCAAAACTCATCCCTTACACTCAAGGAACAACTTCTATCAGCTCAAGTACAAAATGTGTCAAACCAAATCTTGGAAGCAGTACGGAAAGACTTATATACAGACATTTTCAAGAATGCTGGAAAGGTATTCAATGCTGAAGACTATACTGGGGGAGCAACTTCAGAAGCTAAACGTTTAACAAACGAAACAAACAAAATCACTTTTGCTGATGTAGACAGAGTAGCAACAGAAATCAGAGCTCAATATGGAGACAACGCCTTAAGCAACTATTTCATTGTACTTCACCCAGATGTTTATGCTGAGCTAAAACGTTCACTAATCAACGACACACAGTCAGCATTAATTAAAGATCTTTACGACATCAAAAACGATACATTTAAAGGTGCCAAAATTATCGTGACAGATAAATACCCAGAAAAAGAATGATCAAAAGGGAAAAAGCCAGTCTTATTCTTACCAAAAGACCAAGTGCTTGTGTATGGTTTAGCAATCGTAGCACAAGACGACCCTTATACAGGCCTAAGCCGTGGTGTTCATTATACAATCGTCTCAACACGGGGACAAGTCAAATTAGTTGACCCATTCATCTATACTAGATTCATAGAAGTAAAATAGAAAGGAGTAGCAAGTTAATTACCAAAATTTTTAGCTTGCTTCTTTTTTATAAATGTACGAAGAAAATAATATAGCAATAGACCCCAATGTTTTACTTGACTGAGTAGAGAGCCTTAAGCAGAGACTAGCAATTGCTGATGATTATTCAGACGATACATTAGCAGAATACATAGCAATAGCCCACAGAAACGTGTGGACACAGTATTATCAGCTTGAGCTTAATCAGTACGAAGCCGTACCACACGAGCACCCGTGAGCCTATGATTTCGTTACAAAGCAAGGGACATTACATTTAGCAGCATTATATTTCTCAAACCCTACAACAACCACAGAAACAAACGTAACCGTGATAGACCAAAGAATGCTGTACAAAATTCTAGGGAGCAGAATAAATTATGGCTAGAATACTATACACAAACCCCAGAGACTACCGAGAACCCTTTATAATCATCAAAATAAAGAAGCAAAACCACCTAGGAATGATAGAAGCCCAACAGCAAGGCGAAACACTCTACAGCCGTTTAATTTATGCTTCTATTATGCGAGAGAGAAATCTACAGACAGATGGAGATGGAAGAACCGAGACCGATACTTTAAGCATTAAGTTCAGAAAGACAGAGTTAAATATAGAAATAGGGGATTATATCTATAGAGACAAAAAAATTTATAACATCATTTCTATTGATAAGGACCTATTCAACCTTCAAGAGCAAAAAGTGACAGCAGTCTTTTACAAAAATTTAGAAGCAATGCCAATAATAAAAAATTATCTTCAAAATTTACAGAATGAAGAAATTAAAAAGGCAGACACTTTACTCATTAAAGATGCAGAGTCAATAACAAAAGACATTAATAATATCAGACAAGAAATAAGAGAACTAAAAGAATACATAACAGAACAAATTAATCAGCTCAACCAAAAACAGGAAACGCTTAACGAGATTCAAAAGTCTACAGACACAGTCAAACAGCTGATACATAATGAATTAAATGAAGAAATTCAAAAACTTAAAAGCAAATAGAAGAAAATATGGACGACGAACTTTTTAAACTTGAGAACGTTAAATTCATTCTCGATCCTAGCTTAAAAAATAAATTAGCTGACTTCAGCAAAAAGCCAGAAGCCCACGACATTTTAAGGAGAAGAGGTCAGACTATTTATTCAGAAGTTAAAGCACAGTTGCCATATGATATGCGACCAAATAGAGCAAAATACAACCAGCAGAAGCATATGCGTGACCGTTTTAAAATTACCGAGAGAATTTCTAGAAAGAAAGCAACAAACGGGGAATTGCGTGTTACTCTAGGTTTTAGAGGCATCAATAAAGAAAAAGACGCTAGAAGCATATACCCACTGGTGCAATTATGGGGCTCACGTAGAAAATATCAAGGAAGCTCCAGCTGAATCCAATTCAAGACAAGTAGAAACCCCGACCTATTAAGAAAAACAGCAAAAACACAAATGCAAGGAATAAAAAGCGAAGTAATTCAAGCTTACGAAAATTATGCTAGTGAGATAAATAAGAAAGGAGAGAATTAATGCGAAGCCTAGGAAATGTAATCAGCAGTCAAATTTATAATGCTATAAGCATACAAAACAAGCCTCCGTACTGATATCAGTTGCTAGAAGAGAACACGGATGCTATATTTTTCAAACAAGAAAAGCCGACAGTGTTCAGCCGTTATCTAAATAACGATGTTAATGTTTTAAGTTTTCAAATTTACTTCATTCAAGACTCGCTCTCTCATATAGAACAGCTCAATAGCTATAAAGAAATGTATCAGCAACTGACACAACTCACTGAATTAAAAGACTACATCATAATAGCCAAAGCACTTAATAATTTAATTATAGACAACAACGAGTACATAGCACAAGCAGACAACATCGTTACAAACAGTTACGATCTTAATTCTCAAGCCTATGTAATCAATTACGAAATCCTAATCAAAGCAAAGGAGCAAAATGTTAAAGACTAATAACGGGAATAAGCTACTAATTGCCTTATATCCTACAACATCAACAACAAAGGACACAGCTCAGTACGAAGAGCTCAAATTTATAACCGAGTTAAAATTAAATTACTCAAGCAAAAAAGAAGATCGTAATTACTTCCATAATGGGGGAGAAACTACCAGCATTATAACGGGGAAATCTTCTTCTCTATCTGTTAGTGTTGATTACGATAATACAAACGAGCTTCACCAGTATTTAGTTCACTTGTTAATTAGTGAGCCTTATAAATGTAATAATCAATTCATTAAACTAGAACTTAACGGAGTAAATAAGGCGACTGCATCATCATCCAAAAACCAAGCTGTTACAACTTTAAGTGGTAAAGCAGTGATCCAATTCAAAAACGGAATCCCAAGTGGTAACGTAGACGACCTTGTTAAGTTACAATTCGACATCATCCCCCAAGATGATAAGTGAGAATATAAATAGAAAGAAGAAACGATGAGCATCTTAAAAATAGACGACATTATAAAACTAGGGGAAGATCACTATATTGAGTTCAGAAGACAAAAGTTCGCACTTGATACAAGTTTTTTAAGTGTAGCAAGACTGGAGAAATTTCTCAAGGAAAACAAGGATGTAACAAACCCAGAAGACTTTATAGGCAAAGGCGAGGAGTTTTTAAAAATCTTTTTCAAATATCCAGAACAGTATAGAGACTTCATATCATTAGTGAAACACACACTGCTCAACCCGAAACAGCAAGAGATTATTTTTCTGAATGTTTTCCAATTTTGAGAAGAGAATACATTCCCTAAAGTGGATGGGGATACTGATGAAAAAAAGTCCCCAAGCTCATTGACTTCTCAGTCGATATAGATTTCATTGTTGCTGATTTCAGAAGATTTTACCAATTACAACCAGCCGAAATTCTCTCTCTGAATTTTAAAATATTTATGTGCTATCTTAACTCATTACCAGAAGACGCTTCACTGTCTAAAATAATTCAGCTAAGAAGTATGAGTGAATTAGATATCCACGATGACAAAATTCTTGAGCTTAAGAGAAAATTCACACTGGAACAAAAAGAAGCAAATACTGAAATTCTAAGCATCTGAGCAAGCCAATTAGCAAAGGAGTAACAAATGAGTGTAGGAAGAGTAGAACTTAGCATCGGGCTAGATGTTAAAAGCATAGACAAAACACTGAAACGGATGCAGAAGAAATTCACCCGTTCAATTAATAATCTCAAAAATATGTTTATGGCAGCCAAACTAGGGAGCTATTTATTTATAGGAGCCGACAAAAGCATTCAAGAATATATGGCAAAAATGCGACAAATAGCAGCACTGAATGAAGCTGGATTCGGTAAGGATATAAGTAACAGATTGTTTGAAATCACGAACAATTTTGAAAAGCTAGGGTATTCAGCTGATATGGCAAATGATTCTTTTACTCAGTTCATTACCACGGGAAAAGCAACATCGTTACAAACTATAGGAATCTATTTAGATAAGAATACAAAACAGACACTGACTAACGCATCAGCTCAAGAAAGGCTGAATTATCTTCTTAAGAACGGTAACCGTTTATATAATCAGCAAGCAAACGCGATGCCACCAGCCATAGCTAATATGATAAAAATGAAAAAGGCTGGGGAAGATGTTCAGAAAGCACTAGGGCAAGCATTTCTGGCTACTATTAATGCTGTTATTAATGCTCTAGGGGGAATAACCCCAGCCCTTAAAACGGCGATTTGAGCTTTTACAGCATACAAAACGGCAATGATACTGGGAAACATCGGAATCGGTATTTCTAAAGCAATCGCAATCGGGAGTGTATGAAGTGCGCCAGCAGCGTTACTTATGGGGGCATCGGCACTGGCATCAATTAGTGCCTTAATAGGTGGTGCAGCAATTGCTACATCGGCACTCAATAATATGGAAATAGATAAGGCACCAACTCAAGGCAACCAAGATGGTGGAAATTTAAATATTAAAATAGTGCAAGACCGTTATGGAAGTATTAATGAAGTCAGCAGAGCAAATGGAAATAATAGAAAAGTTCAAACAAATTATGGAAGTGGAAACTAGATGAATATAAAAGCTTTCAGCCGTAATTTAGTGCTTACCATAAACGGGGATTCTAATTGAATTTTTAACGATAATATAAAATTCGACTATCACGCATTTAACTACTCAAAAGTAAACATCAACAATGTAATCCACCGTTCTCAACTAAACGGGAAACATCTTGAGTATTCCAATGTACTAAATAAGATCCCACTTCATTCTATCGCCACTTTATCAAGTAACGGACTGGTATTCTTCACGGGCATAATTACATCACTGGGGAGACTATCACTCAAACCCGATAAGGTTAAAGACTTCAGCATTGAAATAACCGACATACGGGAATGATTAAGCAAGAAGACCCCAGCAGATATTCAATTCTTAAACATGAAGCCAGCAAAGGCACTTACTTCATTCATAGAAGCACTAGATGAGCCAAAAATTAAAATAGGTAGTGTAAATTTTACAAATAACGAGAATATAATAGCCTATGACACTGTTAACAAAAATGCCTACAGCATTCTGAAAGAAATCATAGCAACTCAAACGAAGAGTTTCCTATATTTCACAACAGACAAAAACGGGAATGTGCTAATTAATTACAAAAGCGAGAACGATTTTTTACAACAGCAATCCGTTGAGATTACCCCACAAAATTGAGCAAGCTTAAAAATTACAGAACTCTCTTTAGATACTAATACAGACAAATATATAAATAGGATAAGGTTCGAGAGCGAGAATATAATCAGCAACAAACCCGTTCGGGAAACTAAAGTGCTAAACAAGAACACGACCAGCATCAGTCTAAAGAACGATGTAGCTTACTGAGATGAAGACCAGTCTTATAACTTTTATATAGATACAGCAACAGAAGACAAAGAACCCCAGCCACTTATAATCATCTCAAAGGATAAAGCTTCAGAAGGCTATAATTATCATTTTTATTTTACTCAAGGAAATAACGAGCTGACTAAACACCCAGAGTTCACAGCAGAGAACAAGGTAATAACATACAGCTATTACACAAAAAGAAAGACAGCCGTTACAATTGAGAACAC
Source organism: Mycoplasma tracheobuteonis (assembly GCF_054456995.1). Classification (NCBI taxonomy): domain Bacteria; kingdom Bacillati; phylum Mycoplasmatota; class Mollicutes; order Mycoplasmatales; family Mycoplasmataceae; genus Mycoplasma; species Mycoplasma tracheobuteonis. Next base: position 136,852 of record NZ_JBTKTG010000001.1, read on the forward strand.
TAAAGAAATAAGAAGAATAAACGAACTGACACAATTCCGTGGAGATGTTTATTCATATGATAAATATAACGACTTTTCAAGTATTGACGACTTATACAAGTTCGCTAAACACGAGCTGGAAATAAAATCAAAGATGATTGTAAATATCAGCCTACACTGTGAGGTTCCATTCCTTAACATCGGGGATGCTATCTTCTTACATTATGGAGACAGTAATTTAGATGGTAAATATATTGCCCACTCATTTACGGGAGAATATAACGGAGCAAGCGACACCTTAAAAATTAATTACCTACTGTCTTCTTCTCTTGATGCTGATACCATTCTGAATTATTACGATAATCAAGCCTTCCGTGATAATCCAGTCAAAAGAAAAGACAAAATTCAAAGCAAGTACCAAGACGTTAAAAATCTTTTTAATTTTTTACAAATCAGCAAAAAAGAGACATCACAGAAAACGGCTCAACTAGCTTCAATATCTTACAAACTTCCACAGCTTTTACCGTACGGAAATCTCTACCACTTGAATATGGAAAAAGTTAAGGAGCTAGAAAAACAAAGTGGAAAAATTCAAATAATAAGGATATAAAAAACCACCTTTAGTGGTTAACGGTTTGTGTGTATTTCTCTTGAGCATTCTTTACTATTTTGAGTTGTCTAAAATACACAATTCTGTAAAGATAAAAATAAGCAAATAAATAAAACGGACAGCATACTAAAACGAGAGCAATAGAATAGAAAGCAACAGCCCCAAGTGTTCCAGCATAAAATAAATAATGCTTATTATAAACAAATAACGGTGTTACATCATCGTAAACAGCATACTGAAAAGTGGGGAAGTGTTCGTACTGATACACCTTAAGTTTTGCCGAGAAAGTGCTAGGAATTAAAACAAGAATCCACAACACAACAAAGATGGCTGTAATAGATAAGGTTCCAGCTATTATTCATTTTATTTTCTTGAGTTGTTTTCTACTTCTCTTCAAGTCAGAGAACTTCTTATTTATTTCAATTGCTTTAGGAGTTAAGTCTTTATTATTCATATTTTAATTATAGCATTAAGAAAGGGAAGTAATGAAAAAAATACCAGCCACAAGTTACGAAGATTTTAAAAATCAGCCACAGTCTGAAAATTCAGAAGAGTGAGTCTCTAAACTATTCAGCTTTATGTTTTCAGAAGGTACATCATTACCGAAGCGAGCTAATAGCATACTAACAAAAGACCAGAGCTTATTTCATCAGCTAGAAGAACAAAAACAAATATTTTTCCGTTTTCCTTATTTTGCTGATACTTTTCCAAGCTTTTTACAATATTACACGACTGAGTACAAAGACTTATATAAATCTATGATGTTTGAAAAGTCTAGCAAGTTAAAAGAAAAAGGGCAGAATATTGTAATAAATTTTTTACTTAATATGACACCCCAGTCACAGTTGAGCAACTTAATAACCCGTGGAATTATTTCAGAACTCAAGGAACAGACAGAGTTAAGGGAATTATTTAACTCATACGCAGATGAAGACAGCATCGTTTTTAATAAATACATTCACAGCCACAATGTTTTAATCCAGTGGAGAGTTTTAAAAAATGCTGAAAAGAAATTCTCGCACCTATTACTCTCATATAATAATTTTGAAATAAGAAACGGAGAAAACACACCAGCAACAATTAGAAATGTTTTAGTGTATGGAGATAATAAAGACCCCGAACCGTTGCCGATACCTTGAAAAGTAAAGCTCTCAAAATTGAATTATTTACTCATTCTCGACCGTGATGGATATTTTTACAAGTTAAACGACTTCATAGACAATCCAGAATTTAAAACCGTACGGCACTTGTTTAAATTTAATCTGTGAGAACTCACATTCAGTAAAGAGACAATGAGCAAGCAGAAGAGCTTAAGAGAAGAGTACGAGAACAGAATAAAAGAACAAGAGACAAGACAAAAAGCTTACAACATTTTGAAGGCTCAATATGATAAGAACGAGAAGTCTTCAAATTTCCGTGGGGATTATATCACCGACCCAGATAACGGACAAAAAGTATGAAGAAATAACATAGAGTGAATTAAATCTGTCAAAAGTGTATTAGAAAATTCTAAAGCTGAGCTGGAAAATTTATCCTTAATCATTTCAGAATTAAAGAAAGAAATAGAAAACGGTTCAGATGGTAGAGCATTACCCCCACGGATTTCAGATGTTAAATATCTTGACTTTATGGAAAGCGAACAAGAAACAGACACTTACGACTTTACATTCTACACAAAAAACGGCCGTGTATGATATGGAAGAATTAAGGTGGATATTTTATCCAATACAGTTCAAATCATCCGTGGTGGTTGAGTAACTTTAGAACCTAAAGCAGACAGCCCTAATATCTATGCTGTTTATTCAGATGCTACTGGCATTTCTTTATGTAATTATTATGATGAAAACAGAGACCTAGAATACACCCGTCTTATGATGCTACCAAATTCAAATGAAGAGCAACAAAGCGAGTTCAGACACCTTTTTGAAGTCAATGGAGAATCGGGACAATATAATGCTGTAAGAAGATACCAAGCAAGTGGAGCAAACTGAAACACAACAGACAGTGAATTGTTACAAAGACAACGAGACTGAGAAGAGAGATGAAAAGGAAATTACGGACTGGAAGCAATGGAAAAAAGACCGATCCTAGGTTATGTTTTAAGCAATAAATTCCAGCCAAAAAGCGATAGAAAACTGGGGGTGTTTACACCCGAGCCACACGACTATACAAACCGTCCAGAGTGAAGAAAATTGTTCGCCCATTTATTCTTGAGCTATAACACAAGAACAGAAAACAATAAAAAAATCGCATTCAGGTTCAACATTGACTTCTTAAACCCTGAGCTAGATAACGGGGAGTTCATTCTAAATAAAGAGCATAATGTTAAGCTGAACAAAAGAACGATCGTGAATGAAAATTGAGATGTTCACACATTAGAATTCTCTATATCATACACACCAGAAGAATTTAAAACAATCTGACTGGAGAAATTTATAGAAATCAGCAAGCTGGAGAAATATCTTCCAGAAATGCTTACAGAAGAAAATTATTTAGCAATAGAGCAAACTGTTATAAATCTCACAACCTTAAAGCAGTCAGACAAGTTTAAGACAGAGTACAAAATCAGAAAAAATGCTGGAGAAAATAATAGGCATATAATGGAGATATATTTAGCTGGAGTTAAGTTCCTAGAACTCACTCTTCCTTACTCAACCGTAGACAGTGGATACAACACAACAAATAAGTCGCACTGTGTATTCAGATTCAACAATTTCGGAATCGATATCCCAGCACACACTACACAAATAAACAAATACAAATTTATAGAAAAGAAACCGTTCGCCTTACTCATTAAAGAAGATAGCTCAAGAGCATTCCAGCTCAACTTCATCGCAGAGCAGTGTTATAATGATGATAACATCGCCGATAATAGAAAATTCGAACCGATAAAAATAGAAGACAAATGGCTTTATTATTCTACTAATCTAGATTACTTTTATAACCTATTTTCGTTCGACTTATCTCAAGACAATTCAGAAACCGAACGGGGACAAGAAATTAAACAGCTAGATGTAGCAGAAGATGGCTATTATATTTATGATGGAGAAGAAATCGAGAAAATTCTAAAAATTTCCTACCAAAATAAGGAGTCTTTTGTAATCATTAAAAACAACGGCACAGACATTGAAAACAGAGAATACGGAATTGACTTATTTACAAAAAGCGGGGATCGTACTCAGTCAAATAAGTGAATAAAAATTAGCGACAAAACAAACGGCAGTCTTATATCAGAAAACAGAAAATTGAGTGATGTAAGTCTTGCGTTTTGAGAAGAAAATTCTCTTCATATAGTCTGGGATGGTTCAAAAGTGTATACAACTCTTTACAACACTAAACCGTTCAGCATCATCCAGAGCCCATTCTTATATACCTATAGGAATAACAACTACCAATTCCTTGCTGATGCTATTGAGCCAGCCCGTTTTGAGAGTGCTAATAAGCTCATTTCGTTACCTATTGAAGATGTTAGACAAATAGAGAACAAAATAACAGCCTATGCTTATCTTAACGAGAACACTCTTAATTACATCAGCAACAACAGCATAGACAAGCAGTGGTGTTTAATCGGTAACGATGGAGTAGCAAGGCTCTCAAAGTTTAATAATAAAATAATTAAAACACGGCAAGAAAACATAACATTCACAGCTACAATAGAAGTCAATTTCGCTTATTATAATGCTGATACAGATACAATGGTGCCAGATATGGATTCCAGCATTCTTCTTGCTTCTATCTTTTCAAATTCAGACAATCTTACAAAATTAAAATCTAACATCTTAAGTTTTGAAATATGGAAACAAGAAAATGGGGAGAAAATTCTAAAGGTTCCAGCTTACTCAATCAATTTAGCTCAATGCGAAAAGACAATAAAAAACAATGCTGTCTGAGTTCGTGTGCCGATGCTGTTAGCTGATACAACTTCACAGACTTCTACTTATTTCTTTAAAAATTTCAAAATAGGGGATGGTAATCAGTTTAGAAAATTCTCTCAATGAAGTGATGAAATTAAGATCGAAAGTAATAAAGAAGTAATTCTTAAGGACATAATCTACAGTCTAAATATATAAGGAGCAAAATGGAAAAAGTAAAATTCAGCAATAAAAGGAACACCGTAAAGGCGACTGGATTAAACCCAGAAGAGATAATTAGGGCAGAAGATATAAACGAGCTAAAAACCGTTTTAAATAGCACTGTCGACGCTATAGAGAGCCTTGAAAGCAATCAGCAAAACTATCGGCAAAAGGTTGAAACATTACAGAGCAATATATCAAGGCTCCAAGAAGTCACCCAAAGCCTTAAACCAAAAAAGACAATAACAAAAAGCAAGGACTGTCCTAATTATAAGAGTGAAGTAAATCTCTATTATTTAACTGATAACGATGGGGATACCGTTAATGCTATAACGATAACGATAAAATTCAAAAACGGAGAAGAGAAATGCGTCACCATCATCCCGACTGATGGTCTTAAAAAATTCAGTTTTGATGTAACTGGAAATGACCACGACGCAGCTTGAGTTTGATATTTTGAAGTTCGCCCATACAATACAAGTTCGGCAAAAGGTTGAAGAGATATCTATGTTAAGTTTATGGGGGCTCACTCATTATTTAACGGAACGTGGGGAACTAATCCACATAACGCTATTAAAGAAATTGTGGCTACTTCATTATTTACGCCAAAATAGAAAGGAGCAAAATGATACTATTTATAGCATTCGTCATCTTGTATTTTTTACCAGCTTCAGATGGGCAAATTGTTAGCAAGATACCGAACATAGCAACTCAAGAACAACTGGAGCAATTTAAAGCCATCAGCGATTTTACACAGTGGAGCATTCTAGGGCGAGCTGCCAGAGCTTCATTTATTCTGGCGATGTGTATTGAGTTGCTTATAGAGTGTTCTACATTCTTACTCAAGGGGCTTCCTATTCTGTGAAGATGAGCGTTTAACAGAAATGCCAGAACACTTAAAACGGTTGAACAGCTTAAACTCATAAAGGAAAAAATAGAAATGAACGCAAGGCTCACGAGAAGAGAGCAAAGACTTTACGACAAGTGAATAACAACAAAAACAGACAACAAGAAAGGAGGCAATGATGAAGACAATTAAAACACTTTTACTAGGTTCAGTATTAATTTCTACAGCATTAATTCCAGCTGTAACTGTAGTGTCTTGTTCTAAAGCTAAAAAGAACCCATTCAAGACAATCATCGACAAAACAAAAGACTGAACAAAAGGAAAAAACAAAAACACACCAGCTGAAACAGCAACACCAGCACCAGCTGAAACAACTCAAGGTGGTAAATAATGCTGAAGTGATTACAGACACTGTCAAAAACTAAACAGAGAGTTATTTATATAAGTGCGATTCTTATTTCTATTTTAAGTTTTTGCCTTATCATAGCAAGCATAGCCCACGATGGATATAACGAGTTCGCTAAAGCTTTTTACATTTATAAACAAGAACCAATAGTAGACCCACGGTGGGAAGAGTTTAACAAATTAGCTCAGGACAATAAATTAGCCCCAGAAGTTATATCAAAAATAAAAGAAATATATGGGACAACATTTTACACGGAAACAGAACAGCAGAACGCACTAGGATTCGGATTCTTCATAGCAACGATGACACTTCTTTTCGCTATTTGTTTAATGATTACAAGTTCGTTAAGTTATGTAAGCATCGGCTTAATTAAGTACAACATCCACACAGCATACCGTGAAAATATGATCCCAGAAGAAGAGTTCACTCAACTTCTTAACATTTTCGAACTCATAGAAGTAAAAGAAAGAAAAAGCAAAAGGAAAGCACTTGCCTTATTAAATGAAGCAATACAAGAAGAAGAACAAAAAGGAGCTCAAGACAATGAAGAATAATCCACTGGACTTTTTTCACTTAAATAAAAAACCGTTATCAAGTAAAACAAAGAAAACATTGGTGGGGATTTTTGTCTTTTCTATCTTCTTATTATTTACGTTGCTTATGTTGCTCATTCCATTCAAGGATGGTTCAACGTTTGAAATATTGCTGGGGATGTTCCAGTCTAACAATTGAAATTCAGCCAACATTTCGCAATTAGTAAGTGCAGTGGGAGTTTGAATTTTCTTCGCTTGAGGTTTTACATTGAAAGTCTCTCAGACTTTAACATTAAGAAAATACAAAAAGAAGATGAAAGAAGAACTCTTCAAGAAAGAAGACCTTACCTTATCAAAGGAAGAAATAAAGGAGAAAAAACAAGAAATGCTGAAGACATATATAAAGAACGAAAGCAAAATAGATAAGCTCATCAACTTGTTAGCCACTACCCTTATCAAGCTCAACCACAGAGTGGATGCTAACACGATGTTTGAAATTAGAGACATCCTTGAGAGCTTAAACGACAGCAGTAAAATAAAACGGCACAAAATTACTCAGCTATTACAAGCCGTGGGAATAGATACAGAAACAAAAGAACTCAAGAGTGTAATCAATCAAATATAGCTGTATAGCTGTAAGCCCTTAACGGGCTTTTTTATATAAATTTTATTTTTATATTTTTTTATATGTTATATAATATGAATGGGAGATGGTTATGTTTAACAAAATAAATGAATTTATTAAGTATAGTCAAAAAAAGAATTTAACTGGTAAAACTGTATTATTATATAAATATATTCTAGAAAATTATAAAGACTGTAGCACTATAGATGAAGTGAAAAAAAGACTGATAAACATAAAAATGAAACCACAGACCAAAAAGGTACACAAGGTTGTACTGTCTTTATATTTTAAGCATATAAAAAAATACAATTATGTAGAAGAAATCTCTCTTATTAAATTAGAATCAGAAGGGCAAATTTATAGAACTGTACTCACTAAAGAACAAATAGAGAATAGCCTTAAGGAATCAAGTTACGATGATGATACCACCCGTTTTTATAAGCATCTGTTTTTGTTTATGTTTCAAACTGGAATAAGGGCTGGTGAAGTCAACAGCATTACAGAAAACGGCACAAATTTATATGTTAAAGGAAAAGGAAGAAAAACAAGAGAGATCCTATATAAGAGAGAAGTCTGGCTGATGATTAGAAAAGAGATGCTCAAGCCTAATAACCCACTTCTCAAATATGAAGCCTTACGCCACCAACTTAAAAAAATTTTTAGAAAGAAAATAGGACTCCACACTTTAAGACGTTCGTTTGCTACTCATATGCTACTGAGTGGAGCAAATCCAAAAACAGTACAAATGCAAATGGGACACAGTAACATAAATACCACCTATACCTATTTAAATGTAAGCAAGAGAAAAAATCAAGAAGAGTACGACAAGTATATGTAGCTAAAAAGCTACTTTTTTATTTCTTTAAATTGTAAAAATCTTTTTACTTTTATTTTAATCTAATATATTACTGTTTAGTAATATAAGGAAATCAGTAAGAAAAACACACCGTAACTGGTGTGCTAATTAGATTCTAAAAACTTAAGCTGGTAGAGTCCGTTCTCTGGTACCTTGACTACTTGTAAATTTAGATGGTTATAAATTTGTAACACTTCAGCCTTGAAATTATTCAGTGTGACTTTCTTATTGTTAGAACTCTCGCAGAATGTTTTATACTGCTCATACAAGTTCAGCACACTTTTGTTGATTACTATTTCCCCGTTAAGGAAGTCTTCGTCTCTAAACTCTGGTGACTGCTTAAAGAATAAAATAACACTGTTATTACTTTCTGAATACTCTTTTAAGGTGCTTTCTGATGCTTCGCACTCTGTGAAGTGTTTTTGCTTTCTTAATCTTTGTAGACCTTCCAGTGCTAAATAAAACAGTGCTGTCATATTTTCTTTGGTGAGTAATCTGTCTAAAATGTTGATGTCTCTTTTTTCTCCACGGAAATCATTATCAAAATTGGCAATAATGAACCGTCTAAAGAATCCGTCTGACTTGTCGCTTGTGGTTGGTAGTTTGTTCGTTGCAAAAATGTTTTTAGCTCTGTTTTTAAATGAGAAGATGTCTTTCCCCTTGAACTCGGTTGACATAGGGTCTCCCGTTACAGCTTTCTTAAACTCTGCTGGCTCTTGGATGTGATTTGTAGAAATATCTCCCCCGATATTGAGCATCTTGTCTAATAGCTGAGCTGTTTTGAACCGTCTCTCGTAATCTTCAAGCGATAGGTTCGAAATATTCTCTCCACTAAAGAAATATTGCAACACTTCCAAGAATGTACTTTTACCGTTTGACGCACTTGGACCGTAAATGAGTAAGGATTTCTGGAATTTAAGATCGAACGTCAAACAATAGCCTATGAACTCGTAAATAACTTTAATAAGCTGAGCATCCCCGTTACATACTTCATTAATAAATTTATTAATTTCTTCTGAATTGCTTCTGTTATTTGAGTACCATACATTGATTTTATTAATAACAAAATAAACGGGGCTGAACGGTTTAGCTTCATACCTTTCAACATCGAACAAACAGTCTTGTAAGGCTATTATATTTTTCTCTGGTTCTCTGTCTGGAACTGCTGAATTAATTCTGAAGTTATTAAGGATCTCGTTTAATTTAGCAACGGACAGCTGTGGCATTAATTCATACAGTTTCCCTTGGAGCTTTGCTTCATCTCTTATATAAATGTTTTTATTATCATCATAAAAATAGACTTGAGATGCGTAACGGGTAATTCTAAATTCTTTAATACAAAAGGCAATAAATTTATGAAGTGAGAACTTCCCATTTTCATCTGTTCACTCTTGTTCTTTTTGGTGGAAAAACTCGTCAAAATTTGAAAAACATCCTAGCACTTCCCCATCACTTAAGGGAACGGCAAAAAAGTATGAATTAATTAGCTGAGCTATTCTCTTAATTGTTTCCTTTGGTAATCCTTCACGAACTAAATAAGGAATCCTTTGGAATAAATTGTCCCTTCTGCCACCTTGCTGTAAATTTGTTGGGCAGGGTATATTTGTGTAAGAATTGTCTTTATTCATCGGGGTCAACTCAATTGGCAACTTGTCTACGTTTTCCCCATAGAATTTTATTCAGTTTCTGAATGCTCCACCTTTTTTAATAACTACATAAGAATTATTTACAGTCTTGATGTCAGCCCTTATCCCTAACGGTAACATAACATCCACGGCGTTCTTGAAATCCTTTGGGGCTTTGAATCAAAAGTGGTGTCCCCGTTCTGTCTTCATTATGTTAACTACTCACCGTTCTTTTTCAATTAGCTGAATTAGCTTCTCAGATGATAACGGATCATCCTTGTTATCTACATCGATAACGATTCAGTCGTCTTCTAGGATAATCCCCAGATTACTCTCGCTCGCACAGTTGCTGAATGTTTGCCAGTTGCTTTTGCTTTTGATGCTTGCTTTCGGTACCTTGTTCTCGTTGAGTACTAAAAAATTACTTTTATTATAAAATTTGAGAATTTTGTCTCGCATCTGTGTTTGCTCCATAATTTTCTCCTTATTGTTTTATATAGCATTCCATACAGACTTCATTATCATACACGTAACGCACCACCGTTTCATTCATTAAACTAGCTCCACAGAGAAAACATTCGAACGCATCTCCACTGTAAGCTGTTGTAAGTGTCTCTTTGCTTCCTGTCCCATATTTGTACAGATTTATTCTGTTAAGTGCGATGGCTTCATAATATGAATAATCTAGGTCAATGCTTTCGGGTGTGAGCTTTCTAATATCGGTGGTGATTATCGTGTTCCGTTCGCTACTTTGTGGGACTTTGTCTTTCTTTCATTGTCCGTTTATTTTGTAGGCTTTAAATATCGGGAATCCGTTTTTAGTGTAGAAAATTCTTCACACTTTCCGTGGTTTAAGTAATTGCTCTCCGTAAAATGTATCTGTAAAATTACCGTTTATGGTAAAAACGAACTGGAACCTTATTAGCTCTTTTTCTGCCTTGAGTGTTTCAATTACTGGAATATTATAAACAAAATAATTAACCACACACTTGTCGATAATAGTAAGGTTATTATTAACATTCCCCCGAACGGTATTGTATTCTAAATTGTCGAACTGCTTGTCTCAGTATTTGACTTGAGCTCCCTTGGCTTTGATTTTATCTTTGTTATTTATTAGAATGTAATTATTAACATCCTTTTGGATAATTCTCTTATTAAAATCTCACTCCAGCCCCATTTTGGTTTCTGCTTCCCACAGCTGAGTAAGTTCCTTAATTTTGTCCATATTTTTTTCATCATCTAAACGGAAATATATTCCATCGGTATTGACTTGTAAAAAATAAACATAAGGACTCAACATAACAGTGAGTAGGAAAATAATCAGCTGTCCCGTTATACATATGCTCTGTCTTTGTTGTGGGTCCCAGAGTGGATTAAATTTGTAATCCATAGCCCCGAACGGTCTAACAATTAAGTCCTTAAGGTATGCTGACTTTATTTTGTCGATGTGCTTAATTTTGACTCTCTGGTTGAATAGATCCTGCATTTGTTTGCTCATTTGTTTTGTGGCTCTGCTACCATAATTGTATTTTGCTATAAGGGCTCCGTAATTACTCGTGATATCTATCGTGACTATATTTTCTTCCTTGCTACTGATATAATTCTCTACTGCTCCGTGTAATCCCCCACTGGCGAATTTTAGCTTCATATCTTGAAAAGGAAGATCGAACTCAATTTGTTCCTTAACATAGTCGCTGGCATATTGAGTTTTGTAGGTTACTGATTCGAACTTTTGAATAATTCAATAATATTGGGGTGCTAGCTTCTTATACAGCTCCTTTATGTTTTCTGGTGCTTTATATTTATAATAAGCATAGTGTGGGAGCTTATTTTTATCAGCTTGGAAAATTATCGCCGTTATTTGACTGTTTGTTTTGCTCAGTGTGTTTGTAGGTAAATTATAATCGGTAATAAGATTCATTTTAATGACTAGCTGGTCAATAAATTTAGCAAGTAAATAAGCAGTTGCCTTAACATCATAAACGTTATATTTTCTGACTGCTTCTGCTTGCTGTGGTGTAAGTTTGTCTGGATAATCAAAAGGCACGTCACTTTCTTCAATTGATATCCCCAGAAATGCTTCGTACTTCTTTAAACTTATACGGGTTGGGGAAATTAAGTCAGCAACATCAAAAGTAGCAACTGGAAGTGGTTTGAGTGGTATTCCTTTATATTCTCACGGTGCTTTCTTGTCTCTGATTATTCACTGAGATAAATTGAACGGATTAGCATTTTGAAGTAGTGCCTTAAGGATTCAGTCATCATATCTTACTGAGTTAAAACCACCAAGAATTCCTTTAATTTTAAAACGCATCAACTGTTTAAGGGTATTGTAATCATTCTCAACGGTAATGAGTTCTCTCGTTTTTAAATTTAAAAAAGTAATACATCAATACTGTTTGAAGACTTCAATATCATACACTCACACTTCACACGGTAAAGAGTCCAGCTTTTGTTTTAGTTCTAATGTATTCATTAGATTAGCCTTAAAAATCCCCGAACGTGTGTCGTTGTCATCTGGTATGAGTTAGCGATGAAAACATAAGTCCACATTCTTTTTAGTCAGCCTCTACACTGTCCTACTTTTGTTATTTCTCTGGATGTTGAAAAGTTAGCATCAAGCACTGGAATAAATTGTCTGTCTGTCGCGATTCATACATCATAATAAAATTCTTCTTTTTTTCTTTCTATTAAAATGATGCTAGCATCCTTAATTATCGGGATTCTTACTTCTATAAATTTAACACCTTGAATTTTTTCTTCATTCATGATGTAGACAACTCCCTTAAGAGTTCCCCCAGCTTTCTTCATCATCTCCAGAATTAATTTGTGGGCTGTTTTTCGTGTGTCTATTCGTTGGGTAATGCTTTCCCTTAACCTTATGTTATTTGGTTGCTCTATGTAGTTTTTTAAGGCTTTTATTCTTGTCTTCATTTCTTCCCCTTTATTTATTTCGCATTGCTTGTTTTAACATTCTTATTTGCTTCTTTAATTCTTTTATTTCTTCGCTTTGTTTTTCTTGTTCTAGTATCATTTCTGCTATTATCCTTGTCGTTTTTCTTCTTCAACTTGAGAACATTTTTTTCTGATTAGGATTCTGTTAAATTTCTGTCTTCCATTTATATAATTAAGGTTTTTGTCCAGTATGCTTATAACTTCATACTGGCTTTTGTCCTTATCATATCAAAACAGAAAAGTCACTGGAACTCCTAGAAGTCCTTCATAATTTGCGTAATCAGTTTTTAATTCTTCTAATTTATCAATGTTGATAATGTTCGTGTTATCGAAATACACTGGGCCGTTATTCTTCTTCTTCTTCTCTATTTCTTCTCTCATCTCAAAATTAATAGGTAGGTTTGTAATAAAACAAGTCATCCCACTTAACTTAACTCTAGCACTCTCTTCACTTATTCCACTGGCTTCTGGATATTTAAGGAAATACTTAGGATGTGAATAGCATATGTTGTAACTCTTTGCTAAAAAGTCTGGCAGAATTGATTTATATCCTACTGACAATTTGTTCCCGATAACTATAAAGTCGATCCTATTTTCCTTGAGTACTGGGTACCACTTGCTCCATAAAGAAAACGGTGGGTTCGTGATGGTTAAGTCGTGTGTCTTCATTAGCTCAATTATTTCTGGGCTAAAAAAGTCCCCATTGCTTTGTAGTGGTGTTTTTACATAATCAAAAATATTAGCATCATCCCCGCCACTGTATTCATACATATAGGCTGTTTCTTCCGCTTCATTCTTTAAATAAGTTGCCGCGATTTTCTTCAGTCCTAGATGGCTAAAATTTAAGTGGAAGTAGTTTCAAAACTGTGAAGAAGTTCGTTCTGATATTTCTCCCATCAGTTCCCGTTCTACTCTATCACTCGGCATTATTACTGTCTTACCTTTGAAAAAGTCAGGATCTAGCTCAAGTCAGTACTTAAACTCTTCGTCTATAATTTCGTATGGTGTATAAAATTCATCCATTTTGACTTTGGCAGCTTTATTCATTGCTCCGTTATCAGTCTCGTGTTTTCTTTGTCACTGTGTAAAGTTCTCAAGTATGTTGGAAGTTCTCTCGTGGTCGTTTGTTTGCTTAACTTCTTCTCAGTTGGTAAATTTTTCGTTACTCATTAAACTAAGTCGAAAAGACTATCGTAATTTTCTGTATTAATTTCGTTTTTTCTTTCTGTTCTTAAGTTCTTGAGTTCGTTTGCTTGTTTTAATGCTGTTGAACTTTGGGGGCTTTTTAGACTATTAATTTTTACATTATAATAAGTCTTCCCGTTTGTGTTCTTTTCGCTGATTTCTACAGCGACTGGTGTTTGTTGCTTTTTAAGCTCAAAAAGTACAGTAATAAGTTCTAATTCATCCTTGTAGCATTTACCTAGCTCAATAAAGAAGAGATCTAATTCCTTTTGGTCTCTTTCTACTCTTCAGCTGTATTTGTAAGCATTATCAAGAATATAAAGTTTTTTAACAGTTTTATTACTGTATTCAGTTGGGTTGGTAAGTTGTACCACTAGCTCCACGGCTTGGTATCTGCTTCCATCTTGTTCCTTTGTGATAAGTCCAGCATCCTTAACTTCTCCGTGATAAGTTCCAGCTGGTATTTTGTTTTGTTCTTTTGAGTTGAGTTCTAAAACTCTCTTTTCTCAGTCTGTGCTAAAATTTATAGCCATTTTATTTGTCTCCTTTTGTGTTGAGTTTTTTTTCTATTGTTCCTAGTTGTGGTGCTGTTGAGCTAAATGTTGTAAAGTTACATAGCCTTTTAGCATTCTGGATTAGCAAGTTCTCTAAATTGTTCCCGTTGATTTTATAAAGTTCTGCCACTCTGTTTGGTGAGTAAATTAGCTCTGGCTCGTTTATCTTAACAAGATAATGCTCCCCACTGTCTTTGTCTTCTATTACTGCGTACTTATAAATAAGTTCCATCTAGTCTCCTTTATTGAAATAATTCTGTTCGAAAATTTTCAGTGTGTAATTTTCTGACTTTTTTAAGGTTGTATATATATCGTTCTCAATGCTGTTGCCTGCTACTATAAAAATATATTTACAGTCTTCTTTTTGTCCTATTCTGTGTATTCTCTTAATACTTTGCTTAAATAATTCTCCACTTAATGGTGGTGAAAAATAGACTTGTAATTTGCTGATGTCTTGAAGACCATCAATTCCCCTTGCTCCACTTTGGAACTGGATAAGCACCACACATCTGCCTTGGTGTTGTCTAGCTTCTTGTAATTCATTCTCTTCCCCATTAATTTTAAAAACGGGGATTTCTAGCTCATTCAATACAGACTCAATGTAGGCAAGTTCGGAGCGATAATTATAAAACACAGTTATATTTTCGTTTGTTGTTTTAATGATTTCAGCAAGTGCTTTCAGTTTGTTTCAGCTGACTAATTTAAATTGTCCCGTTTTTGTCTGAATTACTCCACTGGCTAATTGTCTTAATCCGTGTAGAAGACTGATGCTGTTATCGGCTAAATATTGTGTGGGCTGATTAAAATCGAACACTCTCTCCTTGTTGAGTTGATAATACTCTGAACAAGTTTCTACCACTACAACTTCTTGCTGTCTCTTTGGTAATTGAATAGCGTCTTCAGACTTAAGGAAATAGCTTCGCTGGTGAAGTAATTCAATAAGCTTGTCTTCATTCTTGTAACCAGTCACGATTTTAATTTGTGAAGTATATCCCCAGCCTAGTTTTTTTGCTAATGTGTAATGTTTGGTGTACTGTTCTAAAAAGTCGTCATATTTCATTTTAGGCTCGAACAAGTGTAGAAGCTTCATCAGCACGAACAAGTTCTCGTAACCGTTTGAGAGTGGGTCTCCACTGAGCAATAAAACACGATTATAATAAGGATCATATTTAAGCATTTGCTTACTGATGAGTGACTTTACATTTTTAAGGGCTTGAGCTTCATCCACTATTAAATTATGTGGCTGAGTAAGGTCCAGCTTTTTTTCCTTGAGTAGATTTGTTAAAACTCTGTAGCTGATTATAAAAATATAATTCTCTAGGTTTTTAACTTGCTCGAAATCTTTGGAACTTTTTACCGTTGCAATATTGTTAAACTTAAAGAATAAAGACTCGGTGTATCAATCATCCACTTTCTTACTGTCTACAATAATGAGTGTAGGTGTTTGCTCATTCAGTTTATTTTTCAAAATATGTAAATAATAAAGTGCCGTGAATGTTTTTCCCAGTCCCATATCTAAAGCAAGAAGAAACCGTTTATTTTCTAGTGCTTGAATTACACCGTTCTTTTGGTAATCATATAAAGTTTTAGTCATTTTCATTTTCTCACTGTTCTGGGTGTGCTTCTTTATCTTGCTCCAGCTCTAATTCATACTGTGTCTTTTTCTCTCCATTTTCTAAAATATAAATTTTTTGAATAGAGAATTGGTTCTTAATATCTTCATAGGTAAAATCTCTAAAATTTAGGCAGTCTGTGTCTAACTGTAAAGTGTTCTCCTTAATTCTTAAATTATCTGGAAAATTAAATAAATAATCCACAATATATTTTGACATCGCTTCTTCTAATTGTCTTATGGTTTTATACTCTCCATAAAGCTCAAAATTGTCGCTGTCTTCTGGATTATCATCGATATTTCACAGTGTCCATAATCCATACACAAAATTCTCTGGGTACTTGTATTTCATTATTTGCTCCATTCTTCCAGCTGATGCTGTGAGATTTCTTTAACTTTTTCAGCATCGTTTTTAATGATTAGTGGCAGTATTTCTTTATAATTTTCTTCATCTATAAAAATATAAATAACATTATTACTAAATTCTCTCGCCTTGGCGACTTGTAGTTTTGTCGGCTGATTTCTTTTGAAGTTTCTCTTTATTTCCATAGCATACGCCGTGAAATGATTAAAGACTCACAAGTCAGCAAGACCTGCCCCTTGTATTCCGTTGCTGAATAATTTAAAGTAGTTTATACCGTTATTTTTTAATATTCTTTTAATCTTGTTCTCTAGGTTTTTCTCTGTTATCACAGTTATAAAGGTGAATCCCTAGTGGTTGTACTCTTTGAATGTTAAATTCTGGAAATGCTTGTGTTATTTTGTTGTCTTCTTTTTCCATATTGTAATTCGTTAAGGATGCGTGTAATAGGTAAATATTACACTGTGGGTTTATTTTTCTTTTTACTTTTTTAAGAAATTCCACGGCTTGTTCGTGTGAAAAGTGTCCCCAGTCACTATACTGAATTTCTTCCTTTATACTGTTTGGCAATTTTTTTGCAGTATGATTAAGCTCCATCATTAGAAGATCGCAATTATTAAAAATGTCTAAATTAAGAGTCGTGTATGGTAATGAGCCACAGTCAGTAAAGAACCCTATTTTTTTATATTCCCCAGACTTTCTGAAGTGAATAATATAACCGTTATTTGCTTGGGAATTGTGTCTAACTTTAAATGCAGTCACTTTTATTGTTTCGTCGCTTCAGTTTTCTCCATCATCTAAAAAGATGAACCTTCACACGTGGCTTCTTATTCAGCCCGTTTTGTCTTTTATTTTCAGCAAGTTGTAGCACTTCCTATTAATAAAGATTTTCCCGTTGTAATTGTTTTTTAAAAATGTAATTAGGTACTTTGTGTGGTCTTCGTGTTCGTGTGATATAAATAAATACTTGAGAAATTTTCACGCCATCAGATTTCTTGAGCCGTTGAAGGGATTCTTTCCTATGTCGAATCCTAGATTAACGCCGTTATGATGAACGATGTAACAGTTCCCACTTGAGTTGCTTCCATAGCTTACAAATTTCATTATGATTCCACCTTTGTTATAAGTATCTGCTGTCTGTATTTTGTACTTCATTCCTTAAGGTTTTTGCCATCTATGTGTTCAGCATCATCTAGCAAAATAAAGCCCTTAAAATTAACGATCTTGCTGAATAAAAGACTGAGCTGGATTCCTATTTCTAAACGGCTTGCTGTATTGAGTTCTAAAACATTAATATTTTTATATTTCAGTGTAAGTTCTTCTTTTCCCTTTTCTTCATTTATAAAACTCACTTCAAAAACCTTGTCTTCTTGCTGTAGATGCTTATTTATGTATTCAGCTCACTTATATGACACCAGCTGGTATGCTATTAAGTCTCTGTCTAATTCTTCCAGCCTTATATTTTTCTCTTCTCTTTCCTTGGCTATTTCTTCCCCACACTCTTTAATATAAGGCCCATAGCTAGCAACATAAGGTCCCCATTGGTGTTCTGGATGAGTTGCGAAATACTCAAGCTCTTCAGCTAATTGTTTTGGTACTCCACTAATTATTAAACTCTGCTGGATTTTTTTAATATCTGATCTGATATTTGTAAGCACTTGAGCAATATCGAACTCCACTCTTCTTAATCATTGGAATTTTTTAAGTTCTAGAAATTCAGTCAGAGAATTTTCGAAATCATTCCCGTACCGTTCTGCGAACACTTGCATAAACACTTCCCGTTTTTCTTTGGGGCTTAAGTTGTAAAAATATGCTGGGGAAATTAATGCGAGAAGGTATTTCTGTGATATTTTCAACAGTGCTGAAATAGTGTCAAAATATTTACGGGCTGGAATTTCAGCATCATTAATAAAATAATTTTTATTTTTATAACTCAATATGTAAGGCTTGCTGTCAATTTGAATTGTTAGTTCTGCCACTGGTGTTTTTGTATTGTTAACGTTTTGGGGGTTTAGTTTTCTCCCTAGTAAGTCTCTACCAGTCAGCATAAAACACACAGCATCCAGCACGGTTGTTTTTCCTATTCCATTGCCACCCTTAATTAATGGGGTTGGCAGTTTTATTGTGCTGATATCGGTAGAATTATAGAATTCCACTCCTTTAAAATTTTGTAGAAATAGGTGCTTAATTTCACACTTCATTCTTCCCCTTTCTTAATAACTTTTTTAATTCTCTTATTTTCTTATTTTGTTCCTTGAGTATGCTGTCGCAGTCTACATATCATTCTACACAGCTTAGGCAAGCCCCGTGTCTTATCTTACAGACCTTGAGTTGGATTCAGTGCTTGAGTTTTTTGCTAATTGCTTGGATTCTTCATTTCATTACATTTTTACCGTTTCTGCGTGTTCTTCTATCACTTCTCAGCCTTTCTCCATTCATTGACTTCTTATTTCTTTCTCTTTAAAAGTCTTATAACAAAATAAGGATCACACTGCCTTGAGCCTTTTAACGATGTCTTCGTTACTCTTATCATTCTCCTTATTTTTACAACTTTGGAAGAGTTTTATAATGATGTTAAAAGAGTCTCTTAACTGTCTATTTGTTAAACTTTTAAGGATTTTGTTTCATCTCTTTTCTTTAGCAAAACCACTTTCTTCCAGCTGAATATAATCAGCAAAAACTTCAACGCCATCAACCATTAAACGAACGGCTACGATATTTCTAATGTGTGGAACTATATTGAATAGAGTACGGTCGTTTTTATTCATTTATTTTCTCCTTTTGTAGGTATTTAATAATTTCATTTATGTAATGAGTACCGACGTTATATCACTCTTTTTTATTGTCTTCATTCTTGAGAAAATTACTGCAGAATAATTTTCAAGTTCTTCCAGCTATTTCTAATTTTGAAATAACAGCTAAACGGTTCCCCTTGTTTTCTATATAAAGCTCTAAAACTTTTCCTAGCAACTTTTCATATTCTTTTATTTGCTTCTTTTCATATGCTTCCAAAGTTGTTTTAGTTGTTGAATTTATTTCTTTGCTGAGCTTTTTAAAGTCGGGGTCGTTGACTATTGTTTTATAAGAATGATAAAGCACGGCACAAGCTGTTAGTTCCTTGAGTTGTTGTGTAAACTCTCACAGCTTCGTTTCAATTGGTAACGGTGTTGGTTTCATATTTTGCTCCTATTGTTTTATAATTTCACTATGATAAATTGAAAATTCCCTTATATGTCTAAAGAGTGGAATGAGCTAAGAGAAAAGCACTTGACAGCCCATCCTTTTTGTTCTATTTGCCAGACTACTTTTAGGCTACAAGTAGACCACATCATTGAACACGGCAACGACTTGAGTTATTTCCTTAATGAGAAAAATTTGAGAACTCTTTGTATCCGTTGCCACTCTCGCAAGACAAGAAGAACACAACAGCTTCGGCTTCTTCGTAATGATATGAGCAAGAAAATAAGACTGGTATTTAATTCTCCCCGTGGTTTAGAAGTGTCTTCCAGCTATTTTTTTACTCAGTCTTTTACTTCCTATTATCAAGTCGGCAATGTTATATTTTTCTACTTTTCTAAAGATTTTAATAATTACACTATTCAAGAGATTGAATTAATTTGCAACTTCCTTTGTGATTTTTTCTGCTTCATTGGATGAAGAACGAACAACATCGATAACGAAGTTATTTGTAGAAATATCAAAACGAAAATGCTCGAAAATTCTAAGTAGAAAGCTTCCCTTAACGGGTTGCTTCTTTTATAAAGTTTTGAAATTTTTCGTCTTGGTAGTATAAGTCGTACACAGCTCTAATGTAATTAACTGTCAACACTACTCAAGCGTTAAATTCATCATCGTTTGTTTGATTTTCTAGGATTTCCATTTGTTTTTGTGTTTCGCCTTGCTTGTCTCAGTTCAAACTTAATAAGTAGTCGTTTACAATGCTTAAGGCTTTGCTTATTGTTTTCATTGTGCTTTCTTTTGTTTCTAATGAGATTCCTAGTTCATTAAATCCTTCCACAATATTTCAGTCAAATTCTTTAAGGTTTTTATTAAATTCTTTTAGGATTTCACTTTCATCAGCTTCTCTGTCTGTGTAGTTATAAAATAAAACATCTCCGATTCTTGTTTTGATGTAGATAAGTTTGTCGTTAGCTGTTGCTATTAGGTTTTTGTTTATTGTTGCCATAATGTTCTCCGTTTGTATTCATATAAGGTTTTCTTTTTCTTTGAGCTTTTAAATAAAAAGCCCAGTCAATTGAGCGACTGGGACCAGCGTTTTCCTACTTATATATATTAGGGAGATTAATTTTTTTTAATGCCTTTATTCTTGAAAATGCTTTTTGACCTATCTCAACTACATTAGGCAAATCAATATTTTCAAGATTATCGAAAGCAATAAATGCTTTGCTTAAGATTACTTTTAAGGTTGTAGAATGTAATTCAGTAATTTTGCTTTCATCTATTTTTCAACTAGCTATATCTTCTGGGCCAATTTCTTCTAAAAAAATATATAGTTTATTATCGAAAATTTCATAGTCTTTGTGTTGTTTTTCCATAACAATTCTCCTTAGTTGTTTGTTTTATTTTGAATATAATTTCCAAATGAAAATCTATCTTTTAATTCGTTAAAAATATTTTGTCTTCTATTGTTGTAAAAATCTTCAAAATTTTTTACATTTCACTCTTCTCATTTATCAACTATTCTTTCGTTATTTTCAACCTTATGAACTTCTGAATATTTGACTTTATTTTCGTTGCTTTCGGATAATCATTGTTCAATTGTCTTATCTTTTTTACTTTGATTTTCATTTTGTGTAAGTAACTGTAAATTAGGAAGTTTATCCTTAAGAATAGTTCATTCTTCTTGTTTCTTAGTTATTATTTCTCTTTCTCTATCATTCACTTCTTGTCATTGACTATAGACTTTTTCAAAATGTCATTTTGAAAATAATGCTTGTGCAAAGATATGGTCTTGATGCAATGATATAGTTTCTTTTCCTACTACATTTTGATATTCTTTTAGATTTGCTAAAACAATTAGAGTCATATTGTTTTTAGATAACTTATCCAATATATTGTTGATATTTTCTTCTGTTAAACAAAATCTCTCAGTTCCTCTAATCTTAATAAAATCACTATTATAGAATTTCTCTACTGTGAATTTCTTATCATTATTCTTATTAATAAATCACATATCGATTTCATTTTTTGCTTGAGCTAGAATTGTATATGGACCATTACTGAAGGCATTTTTAACAAAGGAAATAAATAAAAAGTCTCGGGCGTTATCTCTAAATTCTCTTCCATCAGCTATATCTTTAAAATAATCATAATAGTTCTTATTAAACTTGTATACATAATACATTATTGGCAATAATGGATAAAAAGAAGGTATTTTAATGTGTTTGTAAAACATATGTAGTAGATTAGCAGCTACTTCAAAAGCTTGAACAATATTTTTTCAATCATTTCTTATGCGATGAACTATTTTAGCTGTTAATTCCTTGGATTCAATAATTTTGTCGGCCCTTATTATCGTATCGTCAGCAACTAAATAAATACAGCTGCTGATAATAAATCCTCTATCAAATTTATTTCCAGTTTGAGCTTCTCTAGTGAAGTCTTCACTAAGCTTATCTATTTTTTCTTTTCCACCTTCTCAATTTGCAATCAATCTTGAGTAAATTAATTCTCAAGAATCCAATGGTGTTCCTCCGTTATTTAGTCTAATAAAAATATCTATAACATCGTTAAATTCCTTATCTGTGCTGATATTCATTTTGTGAATGATGTTTTTAGATGTAAAAACATCGTAGAGTTTTATTATTCTTTCTTTGCCTTCATCATCAATGTTATTTTCTAAAATATATTTATTAATTTTTTCTAAAGATTCATTTTCACTTTCGCAGTATGCAGTAATGTCTTGCATATCAGAAACTTTAAAATAATCTTGTTTTTTATCTAGTTCTGAGTCGATAAAATGAAATTGGATATTATCTTTATCGTTTCTTTTGTCTAGAGATAAATATAAGGCATATGAAGTTTCTGAATTCTTATTTTTAACTGTTAATTTTTTCTTTGTAAGTTCACCTGTAAAAGCTATATAAATCGATGTTAGTCTTTGCTGTCCGTCAAAAATTATGTCTAATTTTTGATCTTTATCTTTTGAAGCTAAGTTAGTTGGCTTGCTTTTAGAAACTGGGCTATTTTCTATAAAATCTCTATTAAACTTAAATAAATCACATTTACTAATATCGCCACCAGATACTTTTGAAGCATATTCTTTCGCAGTTATATTTCAAGAAAGTACTGGAGGACAAGGATAATTATTTAAAAGTGAATCCATAAATATTTCAATATCTCTTTTATTTCAAACAAAACGTCTTTGGATGTGAGGAATTAGTACATTAGATTCATCCATTCCTTTAATTCATTCTTTAATTGATATTTGATTCATATAAATATTGCTTTTGCAACAACCTCCTATAACTAATTTACAAAAAAAAAAAAAAACAGAAGCAAATGGAACAAATTTTCCATATCTCCAAGTCTAATAAGCGCCATACTCGCCTAAAATTCAAAATTAAAAACTGACTATTAAGCCAGTTTAAAAATAATTGTTTTTATTGCTCTTTTTTAGGATTTTTAACTAAAGAATACAGAGTTTTAACTTCTTTAATGCTTAATGGACGATATTTACCTACCGGTATGTTTTTGCAAGTAATTCCACCATATTCAACACGCTTAAGGTTAATTACTTCTCTATCAACTGTTTTAAATAATTCTTTAACGTGGTGGTATGTTCCTTGGGTTAAAATAACAAAGTAGCTTTTAACATCGGCTTGTAATACAGTTTGCTTAGATCAAGTACCATTAATCATAACTGGTTTATTTAGTTTAGCCATTTGACGTTTATCAAGTGGTTCGTTTAATCTTGCACGATAAACTCTAACAACACCATAAGAGGGGTGTGTTAGTTTACTTGCAAGTTCTCCATCATTTGTTAAAATTAACACTCCAGTTGTATCATAATCAAGTCTTCCAACAGGAAAAATACGATAAGGTGTGTCAATTAAATCTGTAACAATTGTACGATTAAAGTTATCTTTAAGTGTACATACTGTTTTAGGTGGTTTATTAAGCACGAAATAAACTTTTTGTTCTTCTCCTTGAATAGGTTGACCATCTACTAAAATTGTGTCTTTAAATGAACCTTTATCACCTAATTTAGCTTGACGACCATTTATTTTTACACGACCTGCTAAAATCATGCTTTCTGCTTCTCTTCTAGAAGCAATTCCTGCTTGTGCAAGTAATTTTTGTAGTCTTTCTTCTTTGACCATATTATTTGTTTCCATTTCTATATTTATCGTAAATTTTCTTTTGTTCTGGTGTAAAAACAACACCCTTATTTATATTATATTCATAAGCTTCTTGTACAACTTTGCTAAATCCTGCTTCTAAATCTTCAAAGCATAATTCACGTGTTTTTTGAATTCCGAGGTATCTTCTTCCTTGACAAATTTTATCTGCTATAAAAAGAATTTTATCAAGTCAAGACATATTTAAACGCATAGATGTGTGGCATAAAATAGCTTGAGTGATTTCTTCATCTGTAATTTTATATCCATATTTTACTCAGATATATCCAGCTGTTTGATGGTATTTATATTTAGGAAGATTTTTCCCTAAAATAGGTTCATATTTTTCTATAAGGTATAAAGCTTGTTCATCTTCAAATTCTTTAGCAATATCGTGTAATAAACCTGCTACATAGGCTTTTTTGGCGTCATAATGATGTTTTTTAGCAAGTTCAGCTGCAAATCAAGCTGTAGAAACACAGTGTTTTGCGCGCTTAGCTGAAAGAATATTATGTACTAATTGTTCTAAGTATAAATTATGTTGAGCAATATAATGAGCTACTTTTACATCCACTAGAGAAAAATCACCTTTTTTAAAATCAGTTGAAGAAGCTTCAAAAATAGGGTTATCTAGCAATCTACCATTGAATTTCTTGATGTTAATCTTATTAATTTTTCTATCTCTACGCACTACTATGATTTTAGTTAGTTTAGCAATTTGTTCAATATCTTTTCATCTAGGTAAACTAGGAACGTGATCGCTACCAATAATTAAGTATAATTCAGCATCAGGATATTTATTAGCTAAATATTTAACTGTATCTATGGTATAAGATACTCCTCCACGTTTTAATTCAAAATCGCAAAGTTCCATTTTGTCTTCAAGAACTAACTCAACCATATTTTTTCTATCTTCATCACCTGCTTTTTTACCTTTTGTTTTAAAAGGCGAGCTAGCTGCTGGAACAAAAAGTAATTTATCAAGTTCTAATTTATTAATTACATAACGAGCTGTTTTGATGTGCCCTTTGTGAATAGGATCAAATGATCCACCATAAATTCCTATTTTCATAATTCCTACTTTCTAAAAATCATCTTTTTGAAGCGATAAGCTCCATTTTTTAGATTACTTTGTTTTATTTCTTCTTCATCCAGCACTTTAAGTGTAGGATTAGCAAAAAGTTTTTTGACTTCTGCAATAACTTCCCTAACCATATTATCTTGGATATCAGGCATATTGCTATTGATTAAACTAATGGGTAAATACATGTTGTTAAGATCTATTAAGTTAGTAACTCTTACGCCAATTCCAATAAAATCCATCTCAGAGAAATTATGGATAAAGAGATTGTAAACAACTTTGTAAATATCATTAACTGAATTTACATAAGTAGCTATTTTTTGTTGTTTATTAGTTCATTTCTTTGACCTAGAACGAATTGTTAAGGTAATTACATTACCTGCTAGATTATCACTTATTAAACGATTAGAAACCTTTTGACATAACTTTATAAGGTGTTCGATTTTCATATCATAAGGAAGATCATAATGTTCAAATGTGATTTCATTACCTATCCCCAAGGCTTTTTCATCTTTAAAAGTAATGTGTTCATATACATAAGGATCTAAATTATGTAAAATATCTTGACCAATACGACCAAAGATTGCTCCTATTTCTAAATCGCTAATCTTTTTACTAGCTAAATCTCCAATAGTATTGATATTAACTTCTCTAAGCTTGTTAGCAGTTTTTTTACCTATACCATGGTACTTTTCGATATCTAGATGATGAAAATGTTCTGCAAAATTATCTTCTGTAGTGTATCCAATACCAAAAGGTTTTGATATATTTGTAGTCATTTTAGCTGCAAATTTATTATGTGAGATACCTATTGTAATAGGAATTCTAAACCTAGACATAATATCTCTTTGCAACCTTTGAGCTAGCTGAATAAGTGTTACTTTTCGCTCAGCAACTACTTCTGTGACATCGATGTAACATTCATCAATTGAAGCAATTTGAATATTACCTGTATATTGAGAAGCAATATATTCAAATATTTTGCCAGAAAGATCTTCGTATAGTTCCATATTGCTAGGCACTATAATAGTTTTTGGCTCGATCTCTAAGACTTCATAGTTTTTCATCCCTGCTTTAACACCTTTGTTTTTAAGTTCATAAGAAACAGAAACTGCTATAGCATGAGATGAAGAACGTGAAATAATAACGGGCTTATTATTTAATTCTGGCTGAATTGTCCGAGCAGCCGAAACAAAGTAACAGTCAAAATCAATGTGAAAGATAATTGGTTTATTATCCATTAATAAATGTATTAGGTGTTAATAAAGCACATGCTACTCTATTTAAATGTGTTTTAACGTTATAAAATACTCATAAATCACCTAAAGAAGCAATTTGATCATCACTTAGGTCTTCTTGATTTACAAATTTAGTAAATAAATCTATTAGTAAGGCTATTTCTTCTTTATTTTTCCCTTGAATAAGGCTTAAAAAGATATCTGTAGCAGCCATAAACACAGCGCATCCATGTCCGTTAAATTGAGCTTGAGCTACTTTATCGTTTTCTCAAGTAACTTTTAGCTCTAGTTTATCTGAGCAAGTGTTACTGTAGCAAGTGATAAAGTTATCTTCTAAAGCAACTTTATTTACTGGATTCATATAGTGATTCATAATGATTTCACGAGCTTGGTTTTGATTAAAATGCATAAAAATCACCTCCATTTTTTAATGCATCAATAAGTTTATCGATGTCTTCTTTATTATTGTAAATTCCTAATGAAATTCTTAGGAATGAATATGTTTCTTGAATATTTCTTAAATAAGGTGCACAAAAGATACCGGCAATTGTATAAATATTTTTGGTTCCTAGATATGTGGCTACATCTTGAGCATTAATGTTTTTAACATTAATTAAAGCGATGTAATCTCCAGCACGAGTAAATACTTCAACATTTGGTAGTTGAGCTAACTGATCATGAAGATATTTAGAAAGCTCTTTAAGAATTTCTTGGGTTTGTTTGTATCCTACAGATTGAAAGAAATCTAAGGATTTATCAAACATAAAGAAACCAGCAATATCAGGTGTACCTGGTTCAAATACTGCAATACTTTGTTTAGGATTTCAACAAGCATTCTTATCGATTGCATTTACTGATCCGCCACCAAATTTCACGGGTCTTAATTGTGATAATATATTGCTTCTGATAGCTAAAATACCCATTCCAGTTGGCCCATAAAATTTATTGGTTGAAAAAGCTATAGCATCTACTTCTTTTAAAGAAACTTGTTGATGTGCGATTGCTTGAGCAGCATCATCGAATAAGATAGCTCCAACTTCATGTGCTTTAGCAGCAATTGTTTTAACATCAAAGTTTTGATTAAAGTTATTTGTTTCATGACTTAAGGCTACTACTTTTGTCTTTGGATTAATATCTTGCAATATATTTTGTGAGATTTTGACTTTGGCATTTGATTTTTTTGCAGCTTCTATTCAAGGAATTAAATTTGATGAGTGGTTATAAGCGCTTAATAATACTTCATCGCCTTCTTCAAGTAGACTAGCAAACATATTTACAAATAAATTAATGCTTTCAGTAGTTCCACTAGTAAAAATAATTTCGTTGTCTTGAGCCTCAAGTAGATTAGCAACTTTATTTCTAACGCGATTAATTGTTGAATTAACTTCATTTCCTAAAGGGGTATCAGCTGTACGAGATGAAATTGATTTATTGCAATAGTAATCATAAATTGCATCGGAAGCTTCTTTAGGTTTAAGAACTAATGCAGCTGAATCAAAATAAGTAATTTTATCCAAAATAGGAAATTGCTTTCTAATATCGTTTTGATTCATTATAAGACCTTTCTTAAGATTGCTCTTAGTACAGTGTTGTAACCTGGAATTTTTTGAAATTCATCAAGGAATAAGTAGTAGTATTCACGTTTAACTTTATTTACAATAATTTGAAATTGCTGCTTACGGGTTTTTTTATCTTTATCTAAATCAATACTTTTAAAAACTTCGCCAAGAAAGTTTTTAACTTCTAACTCATCACGATCGTAATATTTAATAAAAAGATCATAAAACAGGTAGTAGTAAAAGTTATAAATCATTTGTTTTTGTTCCGGTGTAACATTGGGGCAAAATTCTAGATCTTTATTGAAGTTATCAATAAAATCATTGATATCTTTACTACGTTCAGCAAATTTCTTGGTTTCAAATTTTTCTAGTTTTTCGTGAGTCAGGATATTTAAATCATGAAATTGTTTATAAGTAAAATTAATTTTGCTTAAGATTCCATAATAATGTGATTTGTAAGCAAAAGATAATACTATCTTAGATCACAATCTTCTATTGTATTTTTTATTCATTACTTTCAGCTTGACTTTCATCAAGTTTTTCAGCTAGTTCAAATGTTTGAATTAACTTTTGGTAATTTTCTAAGATAGCGTTAACAAATTTGTATTGCTTACCTTGTAATGTAGCTGGTTGATCTTTTTCATCTTTTGGGAAATAAATTTTTGTTATTTCAATAGCTTCATTAATTACGATTTTAGGTTCTGTATGGTAAAGCTCAAAAGCACCATTTAGAATGATAGCTCTAATTAATGGTGAAATTCTTTCTCATTTTCAGTTCTTGTTTAATAATGCGTTTAATGATTTACGTAAGAATGCATAATTCTTAGCAATTAAGCTCAATCTTAATAATTCTTCTCTGTCTAAGATAAATTCTTCAAATGCTTCTTCAACATTAATTGATTGCTCTAGTAACTCATATTTATATAAAACAGCAATAACTGCTTTTCTCATTTCTCTTCTTGGTTTTTTGTGTTGCATATATGCTCCTTATTAGTTTCTAAATTATATTATAATTTAGACTTTTTATCCTTAATCTGTTGTAAAAACTAAAAAATTAATTTTAATTAGATATTTAGCTATAAAATCAACTTTTTACTAAATTGAATTTTTTAAATTTCTTCTTTAGTAAAAGGCAATAAAAAAGATCTTTTGCAGACCTTACTTATGATTTTTCTTGTTATTTTCTTCAAAATATTCAGGTGGTAAAGTATGATAAAGTTGATATGTTTGTTCAAATCCAAATAGCTCAGTTACTAAGTTTTTGAAGGCATATTTATCGAAAACGCTTTTGCATTGTGTTTCAAAATAATTTCTAAATTGTGACTTATGATTTTCTAGTTTCTTTTCAATTTGATTTACTAGAGGAACGTTATATAACTTAGAAAAAATAACATAACCAATGAAGCCTATTATTCCTAGAGCCAACATTACATATCCAATGGCTGCTATAGCATAAATAACAACGAAAATTGATCCAACCATAACAACTGCCGGTATTAATAAAACGCTTCTTAAGAAAAGAACTTTTTTATAGTTAGCTAAACAATTTGAAATTATTTGATTTACATCATTTTCTTGATTTATATTTTTTATTTCTTCCATACTATCCTCCTAGAAATCTATTAATTTAATTTTATCATACTGATAAGAATTTTGACAAATGAGCAAATAAAAACATCATCTGCTAAGAAGCAAATGATGTAAAACATACTATATGTTATTTAATGTTGAATGGTGATTTTGAATCGTCTAAGTTTTGATTCATTTTCTTTAATTCAGCTAAGATTAATTCTTCTGTTGTTGGAGCTGGTGCTTCTACTACTGCTTCTTCAACTACAGGATTTTTAAGAGCTTTACGGTATTCTCTATAGTTTTTAATTCAGAAGTAGAAGTATAAAATTCCAAACACTACAAGAGATACGATGATAAATTGGATTAAAGCTGCTAAGAATTTACCGATATAAATTCCTCCAGTAACTTCTCCTTTACCATTAAATACAGGTGCTAAAACTCAGTCATTTGTTGATTTACCAAATGCTCTTGTAATAGCAGACATAATAATATCGTTTGCAAATGATGATACTAATGCTGTAAATACACCACCAATGATGAAACCTATTGCTAACATTAGTAAGTTTCCACGTTTCATTTGAGCTTTAGATTCGGCTCAAGATTTCTTGTGAAGATCTTTGCATGTGTCTTTCTTTGACATAATACTCCTTTTGAATCTTTTAAATATTTTTCCTTATTTTAGCATATTTTTATACAAAAAGTTATTTTTTAGCATTAAAAAACAGTCTATTTTTAAATTTTATTATTTTATGAAATATGTAGAAAATTTTACCTTTATATATTGCTTTTTGCAGTTATTTTAAAATGATAAATACTATTTTTAATTTGGCTTTGTTATTAAAATAGCATCATCAAAACTGATAGTTCAAGCAAAATACAATTTGTTGATGCTTATAGTTATTACATCAATTTTATATCAGATATTTATTTGCGGGATGCTTAGAATAAATCTGTCTAATATTAGGTAATTTTTAATTCATGAAATATTACTTTTATTCCTATATCATAGGTTTTTTCGGAACTTGTTTTTTTTTTTTTTGAAATAATTAACTTATGAAGTTTTTAACAAAAATAAACAGTAACTTCAAGTTATTTTAATTTTATAGGAGAAATGATGAAAACATATAAATTATTTACATTATTAACTGCAACATGTTCGACATCAATTATCACTACACCATTAGTCGCAAGTGCATGTAGTGATAATAATCAAAATAACAACAATAATATCAATAACAAAAAACCCCAAACTACGATAGTAGATACTCCGGATGAGTCAAACCCATTAGATTCAAATTCTGATGTTATGGAAATTACATATCCATTCAGTTGAGTTAAAAAAAGCAATGAAAGAGATGAAGCTTTAATTGAGTATTCAGCTAAAGATAAAAAATTAAGTTTTAAAAACTTTGAGGTAGTTGGCAAAGATGAATTATCTTATGCGAAAAATGCAATCTCAAATAAATACGGTGATAAAATCGACATATTTTTAGACTGCCCAGATGCTAAAATAGTTGATGCTTTGTCTAATGATTTTGATAATATAAAAATAATAAATGTTAATTTACCTAAATTAGAAAAGATAACATATAATGATGCTGATGAACCTATTAAATGACATAAATCATGAATAAATTCACTAACGGATGATAAAGTTGTACAAAATGGTTTTTTATTAAAATGAGATAATGCTAAGGGCGCTATAAAAGATGATACTATAACTAAAATTCTTCCAAGTGCTTTTATAATAGGAAATGGAATTACCTCAATTGACTTTCCGAACCTAAAAATTATTCCAGATAATCTGTTTTCTTGAGGATTAGCTTTGAAGGATGTTAATGTTCCTAGCGTTACAACCATTGGAAAAAATGCTTTTGACCATGCAGAAAATCTAGAAACACTAAATGCTCCTAATTTAAAAGAAATTGGTTTCATGGCATTTTCTAATACTCCAAAGCTAAAAAGTAAAATAGTTGCTAATAAAAAGTTGATTAAATGAGCTGGCGCTAGTGGTGATATTGTTGATGATACCATTACAAGTATTGGAGATGGTGCATTTGAAAATAATCAAAACATTACCTCTGTTTCATTTCCTAATGTCACAAGTGTTGGGTATGGTGCATTCAGTTATGCGACAAATTTAACATCAATAAATATTCCTAAATTAGAAGAAGCAAGGTCAGCATCATTCTATAATACTCCTAAACTTACAGGAAAAATAGTTATTAATAATAAATTATTAAAATGATCTGATGCTAGTGGGGATATTAGCGATGATAATATCACAAGTATTGATGATTATGTGTTTAAGAAAAATAAAAATATTACATCCGTATCATTTCCTAATGTTACCTCTATGGGCAATAATGTATTTTATGATGCAGCCAACTTAACATCAGTTAATATGCCTAAATTAGAAGAACTAGGAGAATCAAATTTTGTTAATACTCCAAAATTAAAAGGAAAAATTGTTCTAAATGGTATTTTAATAAAATGAAGCGATGCGAGTGGAGATATAACTGATGATACGATAACAAAAATTGGAGAATTTGTTTTTATTAATAATAATGATATTACATCCGTTTCATTCCCTAATGTTACAAGCATCGGTCAATATGCATTTGCTGGAGCTATTAATCTAAAAACTGCTTCATTCCCTTCTGCAAAAAAGATTGATTTCAGAGCCTTTGCTAATGCAGAAAAGATGACATTTGCTTTATTCCCTAATGTCGAAAGCATTGATGAACTTGCTTTTCAAGATACAATAAATTTATCTAAATTCGTATTTAATAAATCCAAATTAATTAGTGTTGGTAATGATGCATTTTACAATACTCCTAAACTTGTTATAAAGCCAAGTTAAAATTAACTAATACAAAACAATTCAGTGCTGAGAAGCACTGTTTTTCCTGAGTTTCGGAGTTTCGGGCTAAAAAATATTCAAATTTTGTTAAAAATGTAGATTCATATATCGTAGATATATGGGTCTTTTTAATTACTTGAAAAATTTTTATTTTTTTACTTGTATT